>NZ_JBQOUX010000083.1:0-35087 GCF_052216785.1 Streptomyces sp. JW3
GTGCGGCCGGCGCCGGCCCGCCGCGGCGCCGAGGCCGACCCGGTCCAGCAGTTCCGCGACGGCCGGGGCGGCCTCGGCGCGGGTGGCCCCGCGGGCCCGCAGCAGTGGTTCGGCGACGATGTCGGCGATCCGGCGCCGGGGGTTCAGCGAGCCGAACGGGTCCTGGAACACCATCTGGAGGTCGGCCCGGGTGCGGCGGAGCCGGGTGCCCCGCAGCCGGGTGATGTCCAGGCCGAGGAAGTCGATGGTGCCGGAGGCGGGCTCGATCACCCGCAGCAGGGCCCGGCCCAGGGTGGACTTGCCGCAGCCCGACTCGCCGACCAGGCCCAGTGTCTCGCCCTCCAGGATCTCCAGGTCCACGTCGCGCAGCGCCCGTACCCGGCCGCCGGACCGGCCGCGGTACTCCACGCGCAACCGCTCGGCCCGGATGAGCGGCGTGCCGGCCCGGGGCGGGGGGACGGGGGCCGCGGTGGCGGGGATGGCCGGTGGTGAGGTCATGAGCGCCCCTTCTCGGTGTGTACCAGGTCCTGTCCCGCGCGCGCCGACTCCCGTACGGGGCCGGGCAGGACGCAGGCGTCCAGGTGGCCGGGGCCGCCGTGGCGGCGGCGCAGCGCGGGCCGCTCGGCGCACGCGTCCCGGGCGAGGGCGCAGCGCGCGGCGAACGCGCAGCCCGCCGGGCGGTCCACGCCGGTCAGCGGGGCACCGGGGATGGCGGGCAGCCGGTCGGCGACCGGTCCGTCGATCGGCGGTACGGAGCCCAGCAGGCCGATGGTGTACGGGTGCTGGGGGGCGCGGAGCACCTCGTCGCGGGTGCCCTGCTCCACGATGCGGCCCGCGTACATCACGGCGACCCGGTCGGCGACCTCGGCGACCACGCCCAGGTCGTGGGTGATCAGCAGGACGGCGGTGCCGTGGTCGTGGCGGGCCCGCCGGAGCACGGCCAGGACCTGGGCCTGGATGGTCACGTCCAGGGCCGTGGTGGGTTCGTCGGCGATCAGTACGGCGGGGTCGTTGGCCAGGCCCATGGCGATCATCACGCGCTGGCGCATGCCGCCGGACAGCTGGTGCGGCAGGGCGCGGGCGTTGGCGCGGGGACTGGCGATGCCGACCTCGCCGAACAGTTCCACCGCCCGGTCCATGGCCGTCGCGTACGGCATCCTGCGGTGGGCCCGCATCATCTCGGTGACCTGGGCGCCGACCCGGTGCAGCGGGTTGAGTGCCGCGAGCGAGTCCTGGAAGACGACGGCGATGTCCTTGCCGCGGATGCCGCGCAGTTCGCGCTCGGACAGTTCGGCCAGGTTGCGGCCGCCGAAGGCGACCTCGCCGCCGATGTGGGTGCGCGGGCCCCGGTTCAGGCCGACCAGGCTCATGGCCAGCGCGGACTTGCCCGAGCCGGACTCGCCGACCAGGGCGAGGATCTCGCCCCGGCGCAGGGTCAGATCCACACCGGCGACAGCGGGCAGCCGGCCGGCCGGCACGTCGAAGCCGACGGTGAGGCCGCGGATCTCCAGGACGGCGGCCGGCGCCTCCGGGACCGCCACCGGCTGCTCCGAACCCTCCGGCACCGCAGTCGGGCGGTTCGGTGCCGGGGGCGGGGCCTGCTGCCCGCCGTCGGCGGGGGCGGGCCCGGTCACGGCCTGTCGCTCACGGTCGTGGCGGCGGTGTGGATCAGGTCGGCCACCCGTTGCGGGTGCACGAGTGTCGTGTAGTGGCTGCCCGGTACGTGCGCGGTGACGGCGCCCGCCCGGGCGGCCATGTCCCGCTGCGCCCGCGGCCGCAGCGTGCGGTCGTCGTCGGCGACCAGGTACCAGCTGGGCAGGGTGCGCCAGGCCGGTTTCCCGGTCGGCTGCCGGAAGATCGCGTCCTCCGCCTTGCGGCCCTCGGCCTCGACGACGGCCCGGTGCGCGGGCGACAGGTCGGGGCCGATCTCGGCCCAGAACTCCTCGCTCGGCTCCGACTTCCACTCCCCGTTCGGGCCGCGCCGCATGTACGTGGATATCTCCGCGGGCTCGTAGCGCTCGACGATGCCGTTGACGGTCTCGCCCTCCTCGGGTGCGAACGCGGCGACGAAGACCAGGCCGCGGACGGCGCGGTGGCGGCCGGCGTTGGTGATGACCGCGCCCCCGTAGGAGTGGCCGGCCAGCAGCACCGGTCCCGCCAGCTCCTCGACGGCGGCGGTGGTGTGCGCCACGTCCGCCTCCAGGGAGGTGAGCGGGTTGGTGACGGCGACCGTCCGGTGGCCCCGGGCGGCGAGCAGCGGCTCGACCTCCGACCAGGTGGTGGGGCGTCCGCCCGCTCCGTGCACCAGCACGATGTCCATGCGGCTCAGCCTTTCCGTATACGGGGATCGAGGATCATGTAGAGCACGTCCACCGCGTAGTTGACGAGGACGAACAGCAGGGCGATGGCGAGGGCCGCGCCCTGCACCACGGGGTAGTCGCGCTGGAGGACGCCCTGGACCAGGAGCCGGCCCACCCCGCCGTAGGAGAAGACGGTCTCGGTGATCACGGAGCCGCCCAGCAGGGAGCCGAACTGGAGGCCGAGGACGGTGACGATCGGCAGCCAGGAGTTGCGCAGCACATGGCGGCGGATCACCGCGCCCTCGCCGAGCCCCTTCATCCGGGCGGTGCGGACGAAGTCGTCGCCGAGGACGTCGAGGACGGAGGCGCGCACGATGCGGGTGATGTAGCCGGCCATCGACAGGGCCAGGGTGGTGGCGGGCAGGATCAGGTGCTGGAGCCAGGGGCCGATCAGTTCGGGGCGGTTCTGGAGCAGCGCGTCCAGCAGGACGAAGTTGGTGGTGGGGTGGTAGTCGAGGGAGCTGGGCAGCCGGCCGAGGACCGGCAGCCAGCGCAGCTGGACACCGAAGACGACGACGCCGAGCACGCCGAGCGCGAACCACGGCAGGGAGAAGCTGACGGTCGCCACCGTCCGGGTGGTGGTGTCGATCCAGGTGCCCTTGCGCAGCGCGGCGGCCACTCCGGTGAGTACGCCCAGGACCACCGCGACGGTCATCGCGGCCAGGGTGAGTTCGATGGTGCCGGGCAGCGCGTCGCCGAGCAGGCCGAGCACGCTGTTGGAGCCGAAGAAGGACTCGCCGAACCGCAGGTGCACCAGGTTGTCGAGGTAGTCGCCGTACTGGGTCAGCAGCGGCTGGTCGAGGCCGAGGGCGGCGCCGGCCCGGGCCTCGTTGCGGGCGATCTCCTCGGCCGTCAGGTCGCTGCCGCCGCCGGCCAGCGCGGTGGCGGGCGAGCCGGGCAGCAGCCGCATGGCGACGAACACCAGGGTGGCCAGCGCGAACAGGACGACCGGGATGCCCGCGAGCCGGCGCAGCATGGCCCGCAGCGTGTCGGCCCGTTCGGACCGGGGGCGGGCCGGGCGGCGGGTGCGGGGCAGCGGCAGGGTGGTCATGCGGTGCCCTTCGGGTCGAGCGCGTCCCGCAGGTCGTCGCCGACGAAGTTGCAGGCGACGACGGACAGCAGGGTCAGCGCGGCCGGCAGCACCACCAGGCGGGGCGCGGAGTACAGGAACTCCTGGCCGGCCTGGACCATGTAGCCCCAGTCGGGAGTGGGCGGCTGGATGCCGAGGCCGAGGTAGGACAGGCCGGCCGCGAACCCCGCCGCCACCGACAGGGTCATCACGACCTGGGCGACCATCGGCCCGGCGATGTTGGGCAGGATCTCCTGGAGCAGGACGCGCGGGGTGCGGGTGCCGCCCAGCCGGGCGGCGACGACGTAGTCCCGGGCCGTCTCGCGAGCGGTCAGCGCCCGGGCGAGGCGCGCCAGGCCGGGGGCGAGGGAGATGCCGACGCCGACGACGAGGCTGGTGGTGCCCGGTCCGGCGGCCGCGACCAGCAGGATGACCAGGAGGATCGAGGGGAAGGCCAGGGCCAGGTCGACGGCGCGCATCAGCACCTGTTCCACGACCCCGCCCGCGTAGCCGGCCAGCAGTCCGGTGCCGGTGCCGACGGCGGCGGCCAGGGCGGTCGAGGCGAACGCCACGAGCAGCAGCGGCCGGGCCCCGTGCACCAGCCGGGCCAGTTCGTCCCGGCCCAGGTCGTCGGTGCCGAGCAGGTGGCCGGGCGAGCCGAAGGGCAGCAGCGCCGCGGAGGTCTGCCGAACCGGGTCGGCCGCCACCAGCAGCGGTCCGGCCAGGGCGGTCAGGACGATCGCGGCCAGGAACACCCAGGACACCGCGGCGGGCCAGGAGGTGGCGAACCGGCGCCTGCTCGACGCCTTTCCCGGCGCGGCCGCCGGTGCGTCGGCGACGCCGGTGGCGCCGCCCGTGACGTCAGACACTGGCGTCCTCCATGAAGCAGCGGTGGTTGCCCAGTGCGGCGGCGTTGATGCCCTTGACCCCGGCGCCGCTGACCACCAGGTTGGTGGAGCAGGCCAGCATGGCGATCACCATGTACTCCTCCGCCCAGCGCCGCTGGATCTTCGAGTAGGCGGCGGTGCGCGCCGTGCCGACCGGCAGGTTCTTGGCCGTCAGCAGGTCCTCGGCCAGGGTGTCGACGCCGTCGAGGGTGTCCAGGCCGGTGATGGTGGAGCCGTACAGGCCGGTGGGGTTGGCCATGGAGCCGACCATGTTGTTGGGGTCGGGGACGTAGGAGTTGCGCTCCCAGATCATCAGGTCGTGGTAGTCGTCGTCGCCGTCGCTGAGGCGGCTGAAGTAGGAGGCCGGGTCGACGGAGGCGGTCTTCACCTTGAAGCCGGCGTCCTGGAGGTTCTGCTTGACGATCTGCGCGGCCTTGGGGTGCCAGGAGTCGCTCGCGGCCATCAGCCCCAGCTCGCGGCCCTCGGCGCCGGCCTCCTTCAGCAGCCGCTTCGCCTGGGCGAGGTCGCGGGTGCTCAGGTCGGCGAGGCCGGTGTCGTAGCCGTCCTGGGCCGGCGGGACGGCGTAGCCCTTCGGTTCGCTGCCGACGCCGAAGAACGCCTGCTGGACGACGGCCTTGCGGTCGATGGCCAGGTTGATGGCCTGCCGCACCTTCAGTTCGGGCACCCGCCGGGCGTCGATCATCAAGATCGCGTCGAAGCCCTCCTCGGTGTCGTACACGGTGACCGCGGGGTCGGCCTTGAGCTGGTCGACGGCCGAGTACGGGGTGAACTGGGTGGCCGAGATGTCGCCGCTGAGCAGCGAGCTGACGATCGCCGAGGGGTCCTGCACCTGGCGCAGGACCAGGCGGTCGATCGGGGGGCGGCCGAGCCGGAAGCCGTCGAACGCCTTGAGGGTGATGGACTGGCCGGCGGTGGCCGAGGAGAACTGGAAGGGGCCGGTGCCGACGAGGTGTTTGCCGATGTCGGCGCCGTACTTGTCGAGGGCGGCCTTGGAGATGACCCGGCCGCCGATGTCGGAGAGCTGGGCGAGGACGGTGCGGTCGGGTGCCTTGAGCACGAGCTTGACGGTGTGGTCGTCCTCGGCGGTCAGGGCGGCGAGGTTGGTGCCGAGGGAGGCCAGCGGTCTGGTCGCGCCCTTGGGCAGGGTCTTGTTCTCCGGGTCGAACTGCCGGTCGAGGCTGGCGAGGACGTCGGCGGCGGTCAGGGTGGTGCCGTCGTGGAACTTGACGCCCTCGCGGAGGGTGAAGGTGTAGGTGAGCTGGTCGTCGGAGATCTGCCAGCTCTTGGCCAGGTCGGGGGCGGGCTCGTTGGTCTCGAAGGAGATGAAGGTGAGGCCGCGGCAGACGCAGTCGACCGCCATCCAGTCGCCGAGCGTGGTGTAGAAGGCGGGGTCGTTGACCGCGCTGGTGGAGTCGATGGCGAGGGTGAGGGTGCCGCCGCCCGCGCCGGACCCGCCGCCGGACTCCCCCGCCCCGTCGTCGGCCACCCCGCAGGCGGTGAGCAGCGGGGACAGTCCGAAGCCCACGCCGACGCCGAGGAGGCCGGCGCCGCGCAGCAGGGAGCGGCGGGACATCTGTGATCCCCGCGACTGATCCGACATGAGGGCCTCCTTGGGCGCCGTTCCTTGGGGGAGAACCAGAGAATGGATCTCATCTTGCCTGGATTGGATCCAACTGCATGCTGTCCGGTTCGCGAGTCCGAGCCGTGTCCCGGGTGTTACGACCGCATGAAACCCGGATCTTGCATGACATCGGACGAGATGTGCTGACGCTTCGTCAGGTTCCGCAGCAGTGGTCGCCGCCGGCCGACGGGTCGGGGATGTCCATGGCCGGGTTGCGGTCGAAGAAGCCGTCCGGTTCCAGGACCAGCCGCACCCGGTCGACCGGCATCACCGGCCACTGCTCGGGCCGGGGGAAGTGATGGGTGCCGACGACCGGCCACAGCACCAGCTCCGCCCCGTCCAGCGAGCGGTCCTTGCGCTGCCACACCTGTACGCCGTCCTCACCGGGCTCCGCCTGGTTCGGGTACTGGCCGCCGACGTACCGCTCGGCCGGGTCGGCGACCGTCGCCCACAGGTGCTGGTGGACGAAGGGCGCCCGGCGGGCCATCACCGACTCGGGCCGGGCGAAGGGCCGGGTGGTGTGGGGCAGCAGCAGCCGGTACGCGGTCGGCTCGCCGTAACGGTTCACCTTGTCCGCGCTCTCCACCCGCCAGTGCCGGGAGGTCGCCGGGTCGGTCCGGCGGGCGGCCTGAGACTCCGACAGCAGCGGGGTGCGCACCATGCGGACCGCGTTGCCGTACGGGTCGTGCCGGGGGTCGTCCTCCGCCTCGGCGTTCTCCTCGACCAGCCGGTTGAGCGGGCCGTCCACGGCGGTGTCCAGGCGCAGCCCGAAGTAGTGCTGGTGGGTGGGGGCCTGGACGTTGCGGGAGACCACCCGGCCGTGCCGCACCTCGGCGCCCTCCTCGATGCCGGAGGCCGACAGCATGCCGGTCAGCTTGATCTCCAGCTCGATCCGGCCGTCCTGGTAGAGCGACCAGTAGAAGCCGTAGTCGTAGTTGGCCACCGTCTGGAAGCTGGAGACGATCAGGCGGCGGGAGCGGCGCACCTCGCTGACGCCGCGGCGCAGGTCGTTGTGTTTCCAGAGGATGCCGTCGTCCTCCTCGTGCAGGCAGATCGCCTGGGCGATCTCCTCGGCGGTGCCGTCACCGCCGAGGTAGGAGGCGTCGAAGTAGTGGATGACACCCAGGCAGTCGCAGCCCAGGGCGAGGGAGTTGGTCAGCGGGCCGGCGCCGTACTCGCCCCAGTCGAAGAAGTTCTTGCGGAACTGCGTGGAGCTGGGGTCGAGGTAGGGGACGTACATCTCGTTGCAGGCGGCCCGCTTGAGCACCGAGCGCCCCAGGAAGGCCAGGTCGTACAGGACCAGGCCCTCGCGGTGGGTGAAGCCGACCCGCAGCTCCCAGCCCTGCCAGCTCACCCGGTGTCCGTCGACGGTGAAGCTCGGCCCCTCGGGCTGCACCACCTCCAGCGGCTTCAGTCCCTCGCGGTCCGGGCCGAACCCGCCGGCCGCCAGCGGGCCCGCCTCCGCGGAGACCGGGACGACACCGTGGTCCTCGACCTCCAGCACCTCCATCGTCGCCATGTCGATGATCGGTACGACGCCCTGCACGGGGCGCACATAGGCGTTGTCGTCCTCCTGGACCCGGTGCCAGACCGAGCCCCAGGTGAGCCTGCGGTCCTGGTACTTCTCCGGTACGAAGCCGCCGATGGACTCCGCGTCGATCACCGTCAGCGACACGTCGTGGATGCCCCGCCGGGCCAGCGCCTCGCGGAACAGCGGGCTCTCGCGACAGGCCCGGGCCGCCGCGCGCGCCTCCGTGGAGGTGATGCCGGGGCGCCGGACGTCCACCGGGTGCCACCGCACGCAGCGCGGCTCGGCCCCCAGCTGGACGTCGATCTCCCAGGCGCCGGGCAGGTCGTGGTCCATCGCCACCAGGCCGACCCGGATCTCACCGGCCGGCCGCCGGCCGGCCAGCACCTCGCGGGCGAAGTCCTCGTCCAGCACCGCGCCCCAGAACCGGGTCCGCTCGCCGAGCCTGCCGTCGGCCCGGGCCACGGCGACGGCCGCGTCGATCTCGGCCGGGGACAGCGGGTCGAGCGGGTGCGTGCGGGCGCGGCGCGCGGGGACACGGGTGCTGACACTGTGGGGAGAGTTGTTCACGAAGCGCTCCGCTCTTCCGCTGCGGCCGGTACACGGACCGGCCGGGTTGGATCCTGTGGGCTATAGAATGGATACATACCGTTGTTCGGTCCCGACCCGAGGGAGACCTCATGGACACCGCCCCGGCCCCCGACGCGGACTCCCCCGCCGGGAAGGGCAAGGCACTCGTCGACGACACCGCCGCCGCGATCCGCGCGCGGATCCTGTCCGGTGAGATCCCCATCGGGGCGCAGTTGCGCCAGGCCGAACTCGCCGGGCTGCTCGGGGTGAGCCGGACCCCCGTGCGGGAGGCGCTGCGGCAGCTCCAGGCGGGCGGCCTGATCGAGGTGCTGCCCCACCGCGGCGCCGTGGTCCGCGTCCCCGCGCCCTGGGAGGTCCGCGAGGCGTACGAGGTCCGCGCCGAACTGGAGGGGCTGGCCTGTGTCCGGGCGGTCCGCGCCATCACCCCCGACGTGCTGCGGGAGTTGCGCGCGGCCAACGAGACGGTGCGCGCGGTCAGCGGCCGGCCGGCGCCCGATGCGGGTGCCTCGCCGTCCACCGCCGCCAACGACTGCTTCCACACGCTGATCCACACCGTCGCCGGCAACCAGCGCCTGGCCCGCGCCATCAAGGACGTCAACGAGGCGTTCCCGCGCAATGTCTCCGCCCTGGTCCTGCACGACAACCCGCGCCACCGGGAGGACAACATCCGCGAGCACGAGCTGATCGTGGAGGCGCTGGCCGCGGAGGACGCGGAGCGGGCGCGCGGTGCGATGAAGGCCCATGTGATCAGCGCGGGCGAGCAGTTGGCCCGTTGGTACGAGCAGCGGTCGGCCACCGTGTTCACGGGCTGACCCGGTGTCCGCGCGGGTGCCGGGGCTCATGATCCGGCCCCCGGGCGGCCGGGCCGGGCGATGCCGCCCATCGCGGCCGGGGACAGGAAGTCCAGATCCGGTCGGCCCGCGCCCTGCGCCAGGTCGGCGAGCGCGGCGCCCAGGGCGGGCCCGAACTTGAAGCCGTGTCCGGAACAGGCCGCCGCGACCAGCACCCGGTCCTCGCCCGGCAGCGGGCCGACGGCGAACCGGTTGCCGGGGGCCATCGTGTAGCGGCAGGTGACCGTCTCCTCTACCGGCCCGTCGGCCGCCGGCAGGAACCGGGAGGCCAGCCCGAGCAGCCGGTCGCGTTCGGCCGCGGTGACCGGGGCGGCCGGTGCCGAGGGGTCCTCCTCCGGCCCGTGGTCCAGGCCGATCTTGACGCCGGCGCCGTCGATCGCCGGGATGCCGTACAGCAGCCCGAGGTCCGGGACCTCGACGGAGAAGGCGCCCAGCAGCGGCGGTTCCAGCAGGTGCCGACGGGTGGAGCCGAGGTGGACGTTGACGATGCGGACCACGCGCAGCGGGCGGGCGAAGGCGGGCAGCAGCTCCCCGGTCCAGGGGCCCGCGCAGATGATCAGCCGGTCCGCGCGCAGCACGCCGCGCTCGGTGTCGACCCGTACGCCGTCGCCGTCCCGGCGCCAGCCGAGCACCGCGCAGCCGTCCCGCCGGTCCACGCCGTGCGCCCGGCCGAGCCCGGCGAGGGCGGTGAGCGCGGCGTGGGCGTCGATGACGCCGGCGGCCGGGTCGTGGACCGCGGTGAAGCCCTCGCACAGCCGCAGCCCGGGGAACAGGTCGGCGGCGCGGGCGTGGTCCACGGTCGCGCAGCCGGGGCCGCGCAGGGTGCCCGGGGCGCCGGCCGGCCGCGCGTAGAGGCCGCCGGTGGTCGTCACGAGCCGTCGGCCCGCCGCGCGTTCGAGTTCCGCCCAGGCCGCGTAGGCGGTGTCGACCAGGCCGTCCCAGACCGGGGACGGGTAGGCGCGCCGGATCATCCGGGTCCGGCCGTGCGAGGAGCCCTCGGTGTGACCGGCCGGGAACCGGTCGAGGTGGATGACGTGGACGCCCCGGGCGGCGAGGTGCCAGGCGGCGGACGAGCCGTGTATACCGGCGCCGACGACGATGACGTCGGCGCGGTCGCCCGGGTGGACGGGGTGGCGGGAGGGGGCGGGGAGGGGGGCGGGGTCGGGCGCAGGCACGGGCACGGGCACGGGCGCAGACACGGGCGCGGGGTCGGTCACGGGATCGGGGTCGGGATCGGTCACGGCATCGGGACCGGGCACAGGCACAGAGCCGGGCACGGGCACAGGACCGGGCACAGGCGCAGGACCGGACACGGGCACAGGACCGGACACAGGCACAGAACCGGGCACAGGCACAGAACCGGGCACGGCGGCCGAGCCGGATCCGCCCGTGCCTCTCCGCCCCGCCCCGCGCCGCTGCTCGCGGGCTGTGAGTGCCGCGAGCAGGGCGTCCACGTCGTCCGCGTCGTTGTAGACGTGCAGGGAGGCGCGGGCGACCCGGTCCAGGCCGCGGCGGCCCAGGTCCCACTGGCCGTGCGCGGCGGGCACCGTCGTCAGCCGGAACCCGGCGATCCGCAGGTCCCGCACCGTCTCGCGCGGGTCCTCGCCCTCGCACCGGAAGGTCACGATGCCCGAGGCCGCCGCCGGCGGGTCGGTGACCCGGACGCCCGGCACGGCCGGCAGGCCCGCCCGCAGCCGGTCGGCCAGCGAGGTGACGTGGTCCCGGATCCGTGCGACGCCGAGGGCGAGGGTCTGGTCCAGCGCGGTGCCGAGCCCGAGCCGCAGCGCGTGCGAGGACTCCCACGTCTCGTAGCGCCGCGCGCCCGGCACCACTTCGTAGCGGTAGGCCGCCGACCACTGGGCGCCGCGTACGTCGGGCGCGGCCGGCCGGGCCCGCTCCCGCATCGCTGGGCTGACGTACAGCAGGCCGGTGCCGCGCGGTCCGCGCAGGAACTTGCGGCCGGTGGCGACGACGATGCCGCAGCCCAGTTCCGCGACGCCGACCGGGAGCTGACCGAGCGACTGGGTGGCGTCCAGCAGCAGCGGCACCCCGGCGCGGGCGGCGAGCGCGCCCGCCTCGGCGACCGGCTCCACCAGCCCGGAGGTGGTGGGGACATGGGCGACGGTGAGGAGCGCGGCCGGCCGGCGCAGCGCCCGTTCCAGGGCGCCGAGGTCCAGCTGCCCGCTCGGGTCGGCGGGCAGCACCTCCAGCTCGATGCCGTGCGAGTCCCGCAGCTCCAGCAGGTGCAGGGCGGAGCTGACGTACGTGGAGGACGAGGCCAGGACCCGGTCGCCGGGCTTCAGCCGCAGGGCCGCCAGCGCCCGCTGCCAGGCCGTCGAGGCGCTGTCCACCAGGGCGATGTCCGACGCCGCCGCGCCGAGCAGCCGGGCCGCCGAGCGGTACACCTCCTCGGTGCGGCCGGCCAGCGCCTCGGCCGCCTCGTAGCCGCCGAGCAGCGCCTCCAGCCGCAGGTGTTCGGTGACGGTGTCCAGGGTCGCGGTGCTGGGCAGGGCCGCGCCGGCGGCGTTCAGGTGGCGGGCGTGCCGGGTGCCGGGGGTGGCGGCGCGCAGCGCGGCGATGTCGAGGGCCGGTCCCGGCGCCGGTGGCGGGAGGGGGACCGCTGCCGTGTCGGTACTCATAGTGCGACGACCACCGCCTTGCGCTCGCAGTAGGAGAACAGGGCGTCGTCGCCCAGGTCCCGGCCCAGTCCGGAGTCGCCGACCCCGCCGAAGGGCAGTGCCGGGTCGAAGACGTTGTACGTGTTGATCCACACCGTTCCGGCCCGCAGCCGCGCGGCGACGCGGTGGGCGCGGGACAGGTCCCGGGTCCATACGCCGGCGGCGAGTCCGTAGGCGGTGTCGTTGCCGAGGGCGACGGCCTCCTCGTCGTCCTCGAAGGGGATCACGCCCAGCACCGGGCCGAAGATCTCCTCGCGGGCGATCCGCATGTCGTTGGTGACGTTCGTGAACAGCGCCGGCTCGACGAAGTAGCCGGGCCGGTCCGGTGCGTGGCCGCCGGTCACCAGCTTCGCGCCCTCGGCGACGCCGGCCGCGACGTAGGACAGCACCTGGGCGCGCTGCTCCGCGGAGACCAGCGGGCCGACGGTGACCCCGCCGTCCAGTCCGTCTCCGACCGGTACCCGGCGCACCGCGGCGGTCAGGCGTTCCTCCATCTCGGCGAGGACGCTGCGCTGGACCAGCAGTCTGCTGCCGGCCGTGCACATCTGTCCGGAGTGGCCGAAGGCGGCCCGCACGGCGGTGGTGACGGCGGCGTCGAGGTCGGCGTCGGCGAAGACGATGTGCGGGCTCTTGCCGCCGAGTTCCAGGGTGAGGCGTTTGACGGTGGGGGCGGCGGCGCCCATCACCTGCCGGCCGACCTCGGTGGAGCCGGTGAAGGACACCTTGGCGACGCCCGGGTGGGTGGTCAGCGCGGCGCCGACCTCGCCGTCGCCGGTGAGGACGTTGAGCACGCCCGCCGGCAGGCCCGCCGCCTCGCACAGCGCGGCGACGCGGAGCATGGTCAGCGGGGTCTGCTCGGCGGGTTTGACGACGACGGCGCAGCCGGCGGCGAGCGCGGGGGCCAGCTTGAAGCAGGCGGTCATGACGGGGAAGTTCCACGGCAGGATCAGCGCGGCCACGCCGACCGGTTCGGGCACCGTGTAGACGTGGTGGCCGGCGTCGAGGGGCACGACCGTGCCGGCCAGCCGGGTGGGGGCGCCCGCGAAGTGCCGGAACGTCCGGGCGCTCAGCGCGGTGTCGGCGCGGGAGCGTTCGATCGGCTTGCCGTTGTCGCGAGTCTCCAGCACCGCCAGTTCCTCGGCGTGCTCCTCGATCAGCTCGGCGATCCGGTGCAGCACCCGGCTCCGTTCGGCGGCCGGCAGGCCGCGCCAGCGGCCGTCCGCGTGCGCCCGGGCGGCAGCGGCCACGGCGGCGTCGACGTCCTCGTCGGTGGCCTGTGCGACGCGGGTCAGGACGGTTTCGGAAGCCGGGTCCAGGACCGGGAAGGTGCGGCGGTCGCCGGGGGCGATCCACCGGCCGTCGACCAGGAAGGGTTCCAGCGGCAGGGGTTGGGCCTTGAACGGGGTCATGGAGCCTTCCGTGAGGTGTCGGCCGGCCGCGGCGGGCCGGAGTGCGGTGCGCACCGGGTCCGGTGCCTCGGACGAGGTGGCGCGGGAGGTCCGGGACGGGGTCTCACACGAGGTCGAAGTACTCGCGCTGCTCCCAGTCGGAGACGTGCGCGAGGTAGCGCGCGTACTCCGCGCGTTTGATCGTGCTGAGCCAGGAGACGACGTCCCGGCCGAGGGCGTCGGCGAAGACCGGGTCCGCGTCGAGCGCGTCCAGGGCCTGGGCGAGCGAGCCGGGCAGGGCGCGGGCCTCGGCGTCGTACGGGTCGGTGACCGGCGGGCCGGGGTCGAGCCGCCGGGCCATGCCGTCCATCCCGCTGATCACCTGCGAGGCGATGTAGAGGTACGGGTTGGCGGCCGGCTCGCCGGACCGGTTCTCCAGCCGGGTGCCGCCCCCGCCCTGGGTGCCGACGACGCGCACCATGGCGCCCTTGTTGTCGATGCCCCACACCACCCGGTCGGGGGCCAGGGACAGCGGCAGGTACCGCTTGTAGCCGTTGACGGTGGGGGTGGTGAAGACGGTGGCGGCGGGCGCGTGGGCCAGGAGTCCGGCGAGGTAGTGCCGGCCGGCCGGCGACAGCGTCTCCCCCGGTGCCGGGTCGAAGGCGGCCTCGCCGCCGCTCCGGGAGCGCAGCGACTGGTGCAGGTGCCAGCCGGTCGACGCGGTCTCCGCGGCGGCCGGACGGGACATGAACGTGGCGTGGTAGCCGTTGCGGCGGCAGATCTGCCGCACCGCCGCGCGGGCCAGCAGCGCGTCGTCGGCGGCCCGTGCCGCGTCCCGGGCGTCCAGGGTCAGTTCCAGCTGGCTGGGTCCGAACTCCAGCTCCAGGGAGCGCAGTGGCAGATCGAGTCCGGTCAGTCCCCGGTGCAGCAGGTCCACCAGGTCGTCGAGCCGGTCCAGGCCCTCCTCGTGCAGCAGTTGCGAGCCGCTGCTCAGCGGCGCCACCTCGGGGGCCGGTCCGGGGGCGCCCGGACGTCCCACCGCCACCGGCGCGAAGCCGCCTGGCGCCGGGGCCGGGCGGTAGACATGGAACTCCAGTTCCACGCCGACCGTGAGGTCGTAGCCCGTCGCCGCCAGCGCGGCCAATTGGCCGCGCAGCAGACCGCGCGGGCAGAACGCCGCGGGGGTGCCGTCCGGGTGGTGGACGTCGCACAGGATCCAGCCGGTCCGGTCGGCCCACGGCAGCACCCGGAACGTGGTCGGGTCGGGCACCAGGACGATGTCGCCGGCGCCGGCGAACCGCCCGGAGACCAGTGGGTCGCCGCCCGCGAAGACGGGGAGGACGGTCCGGCCCGAGGTGTCCTTGAGCAGCAGCGAGGACGGTGCGGTGACGCCCGAGCGCAGCGCGCCGGGCACCGCCTCCCGGGTCAGGGTCTTGCCGCGCAGCACGCCGTGCTGGTCGGCGAAGGAGAACCGGACCCGTTCCAGGCCGAGTTCGTCGATCACCCGGCGCAGTTGCCCGGCGGCCGCGTGCTGCCGCTCGTCCCACAGTCCGTGCCGTTCTACGAAGCCGCCGGCGCCGGCGGCGGTCAGCGGGCGAGCGCTGGGTCCGTCGCCGCCCTCGGCGCGGGGCCGCTCGTCAGCGCTGCGCACCGCGCACCTCCCGTCCCGCCCACGGGGAGCGGGCCCGCCGCTGCGACTCCCGCTGCCGCCAGGCTGCTTCCCAGCCGGCCGCGGGGGTGATGGTGTCGACGGCCGCCGGGCCGGTCAGTTCCTCGGCCGCCGCCGGGTCGAGCGGCAGGCCGGGGACCGGGTTGCCGTTCTCGAAGGCGGAAATGGCCTTCAGCAGCAGTCGGCGGTTGGCGGTGACCGCCCGGTCGGAGACACCGAGCCGTTCGACGGTCCGGTCCTGCACCGGGCCCATGCTCTCCACCGCCCACTGGTCGTGGACGTTGATGTCCAGGCCCATGCCGGTGTAGGTCAGCTCCCGCTGCTCCACGGGGTCGAAGCCCCAGTCGTTGGCACGGCCCCGCAGCGGCCGATAGTCGGGGAGGGAGACCTCGGCGAGTCGCTGGGCCAGCAGTGTCTCCTGGTCGGTGGGTTCCTCGAAGTCGTAGAGGATCATGAACCAGTAGTGGTTCTCGTCGTCGATCGGGACGTGCCACTGGCAGAACGCCTTGCCGTTGCCGAAGGGCACCACGAAGGCGTTGGGGAACACCAGGTTGGTGATCCGGACGTGCCGGACGTCCTCGGTGAGGTCGCGCAGCGCGAGGACCCGCAGACCGTGGGCGGCGCGCTCCACCTCGATGTCCGGGCGGAAGTTGGTCCCCACCAGTTCGGAGAGCTTCTTCCCGGTGCCCGCCACCTCCTCGCTGAACTGCTGCCCGTACACCTCGCGCGGGTCCGCGCCGACGAAGCGGTGCAGGAAGGAGACGTGGCTCGGGTCGATGCCGCCCTCGACGCCCTGGAGCCAGTTGCACTCCCACCAGCCCTTGAAGGCGAAGGTGTACTCCTTGGGCGCGCGGAAGCAGTCGTACGCCGGGAAGGGCGGCGGAGTGCCGGTGCCGAGGTAGGCGAAGACGATGCCGTTGCGCTCGGCGCAGGGGTAGCTCGGGATGCGCACCTTGGCGGCGAATTCGCTGTGCGCGGGTTCCGCGGGCTGTTCCAGGCAGCGGCCGTCCGGGCCGTAGAGCCACCCGTGGTACAGGCACCGCAGTCCGCCGTTCTCCCGGCGGCCGTAGGCGAGGTCGACGCCGCGGTGGGCGCAGTAGCGGCCGACCAGGCCCCAGCTGTCGGGTCCGGTCGTGTCGTCCCGCCGGAAGAGGACGAGGTCCTCGCTCAGCACCCGGATCGCCTTGACCGGCCGTTCCCCGGACATCTCCGAGACCAGCGCGACCGGCTGCCAGTAGGCACGCATGAGCTGTCCGAGGGGCGTGCCCGGGCCGGTGCGCGTCACGCGCTCGTTGTCCTCGCGACTGAGCATCGCTCTCCTCGTGCATCCGAACGTTTACTGATTGGATCCAATACTTGCATGGCGAGATCCAATGCGACAAGAGGTGAAGTTTTCGTCAGGGCAGGCCGAGCATGACCGCCATGGCGGTGACCATGAGCGCGCCGCCGGCCGCCCCGAGCAACCGCGCGCGCCTCGCGGGCGGATGGGCGAGCGGGAGGCGACGGGGCGGCCACGCCTGGCGCACCAGCGCCGCGGCCGCCCGGGCCACGGCCCAGCACGCGACGGCGAACAGCACCGGCCACAGCGCGAATCCGGCCGCCCCGGCACCGGCGCCGCCGCCACCGTGATGACTTCGTGTGACAACCGCCGCGGCGGCCGTCAGTGCCGCCATCGCGGCCAGGTTCACCGACTCGGCGGGTTCGCGGACCCGGCGTTCCGCGCGCAGTTGCCACAGCAGGGCGACGCCGAGCAGAACGGTCGCGGCGACCAGCGGACCGCGTCCGCCGGCGACGCCGGGAGCCATCGGCACCATGGCCACCAGCGCGGCCAGCCGCGGCAGCCACTGCCGGGCGGGGGACCGCAGCCGGCCGCCGAGACACAGCACGCCGCCCGCCGTACCGGCCGCCCACAGCACTTCATGCACGCGATCGGCACCGGACGGACGGGGGGCGGAACGAAGGGGGTGACGTGCTCACGGTTCTCCTGGGGTGACTCGCGCGGGACGACGTCCTCGCAGCCACGGACAAACCTGAGCGGTACATGTTTCGTGGCCGATCGGCCCCCGTTTCCCGTCGGTAACGGCTCTCAGCCGAGGCCGGCGCGGGCCGTCAGCAACGGCTGGAAGAAGCCGGTCTGCTGCGGGGCCCGCCATCGGACGCCGCCGAAGCCGGCCCCGGCCGCGAGGCCGGCCAGCCGGTCTTGGCCCAGGGCCCAGTAGGTGGTCCGGCGGACCCGGACGCGCCACTGGCCCGCTTCCGGGCGGAGCTGGAAGTGCTCCAGGTCGTAGTGTTCGCCGTCGTCGTACCAGTGCCAGAGCTGGAAGGTGACGGTCCGCTCGCCGCCGTCCGGCCCGTGCACCCGCACCGGTGTCGCGGCCGGGTGGTCGCGGACCAGGTCGTCGTAGGGGCGGGTGCTGACGAGCAGCAGGCCGCCGGGGCGCAGTACCCGGCGCATCTCGGCCAGGGCGGTGTGCACGTCCCGCTCCGTGAGCAGGTGGGGCAGCGAGTTGTCGGCGCAGACGACGGTGTCGAACCGGCCGTCGGCGAACGGCAGGCGCCGCATGTCGGCGGCGGCCGTGCGCAGTTCCAGGCCGCGGCGGGCGGCCTCGCGGGCGGCGCGGGCGGCGGCACGGGGGCTGAGGTCGGTCCCGGTGACGCGGTGGCCGCGCAGCGCCAGGCCGATGGCCTGCGTGCCGATGCCGCAGGAGCAGTCGAGTACGGTCGGGCGGTCCGGTCCGATCAGGGTGTCCAGGGCCTCGCCCTGCCGGCGGACGCTCGCGTCCCAGTCGGGGTAGATCAGGTGGTAGTCGTCGGCCAGTCCGTCGTAGAAACCCGCCACCGATGTCTTCGGCACGGCCCGAGGTTACCGCGCCTTGTCCTTGCGGGCGCCCGGCCGGTCCGCCGCCGCGGTCTCCTCGGAGGAGGCCGCGGCGGCGGACGTCGGAGCGGCTGCCCGGCAGGGTCAGCGGAGTGCCGGTGCCACGACCTCGACCACGTCGACCAGTTTGGCGAGTTGCTGGGCCACCTGGTCCAGGGCCCGTTCCTCGACGTGGGCGACGATCGTCATCCGGGACCGGCCCGGCTGCTCGGTCGGGGCGACGGCCAGTGATTCGATGTTGTATCCGCGCCGGGAGAACAGGGTGGCGGCGCGGACGAGTACGCCCGGCTTGTCCTGGACCACGGCGGTGAAGGTGTGCTGCGACATGGTGGTGCCTCTCCGGTCGCCGGGTGGTCAGTCGGTCTCGTCGCCGAAGTCGGGACGCAGGTCCCGGGCGGCCATGATCTCGTCGTTGCTGGTGCCGGCGGCGACCATCGGCCAGACCATGGCGTCCTCGTGCACGATCAGGTCGACCACGACGGGACGGTCGTTGATCGCGTTGGCCTGCTCGATGACCGCGTCGAGTTCGGCCGGGTCCTCGCAGCGCAGCCCGACGCAGCCCATCGCCTCGGCCAGCATGACGAAGTCCGGGACCCGGGTGCCTGCGGCGGGCGGCCGGGTACCGGCGGCCCCGGTGGCGGCGAGGTGCGCGGTGGCGGCGCCGGGTGCGGGCGGGCCGGAGTGCAGCGCGGTGTGGGAGTAGCGCTGGTCGTAGAAGAGGGTCTGCCACTGGCGGACCATGCCCAGCGCGCCGTTGTTGATGATGGCGACCTTGATGGGGATGCCGTTGAGCGCGCAGGTGACCAGTTCCTGGTTGGTCATCTGGAAGCATCCGTCACCGTCGATCGCCCACACGGTGGCCTCCGGCCGGCCGGCCTTCGCGCCCATCGCGGCGGGCACGGCGTAGCCCATGGTGCCCGCGCCGCCGGAGTTGAGCCAGCGGCCGGGGTGCTCGAAGCCGATGAACTGCGAGGCCCACATCTGGTGCTGGCCGACGCCCGCGGTGAAGATGGTGCCCTCGGGGGCGAGCCGGCCGATGCGCTCGATGGCCTGCTGCGGTGACAACCGGCCCTCGGGCGCCGGGTCGTAGCCGAGCGGGTAGCGCTCACGCCAGTCCGTCAGCCGCTGCCACCAGTTGGCGTAGTCGCCCCGGTGGCCCGCCTCCTGCTGGGCCCGGACGCCCACGATCAGGTCGGCCAGCACCTCCCGGGCGTCGCCCACGATCGGCAGGTCCGCCTGCCGGTTCTTGCCGATCTCGGCCGGGTCGATGTCCGCGTGCACGACCTTGGCGTGCGGGGCGAAGCTGTCCACCCGGCCGGTCACCCGGTCGTCGAAGCGGGTGCCGACCGCGAAGATCAGGTCGGCCTTCTGGAGCGCGGTCACCGCGGCGACCGTGCCGTGCATGCCGGGCATGCCCAGGTGCTGCGGATGGCTGTCCGGGAGCGCGCCCAGCGCCATCAGCGTGGTGACGACCGGCACACCGGTCAGCTCCGCCAGAATCCGCAGCTCCGCGCTCGCGCCGGCCTTCACGACGCCCCCGCCGATGTACAGCACCGGGCGCCGGGCGGCCAGCAGCAGGTGGGCGGCCTCGCGGATCTGCTTGGCGTGCGGCTTGCCGACCGGGCGGTAGCCGGCCAGGTCGGTGCGCGGCGGCCAGTGGAAGGCCGTCGTGCCCTGGAGGGCGTCCTTGGTGATGTCGACCAGCACCGGTCCGGGGCGTCCGGTGGCGGCGATGTGGAAGGCCTCGCTGATCACCCGGGGGATGTCGGCCGGGTCGGTGACCAGGTAGTTGTGCTTGGTGATCGGCAGGGTGATGCCGCAGATGTCCGCCTCCTGGAAGGAGTCGGTGCCGATCATCGTGGAGGGCACCTGGCCGGTGATGGCGACGATCGGCACCGAGTCCATGTAGGCGTCGGCGATCGCGGTGACCAGGTTGGTGGCGCCCGGTCCCGAGGTGGCCATGCAGACGCCCACGGTGCCGGTGGCCTGGGCGTAGCCGGTGGCGGCGTGCCCCGCGCCCTGTTCGTGGCGGACCAGGACGTGGCGGATCCGGGTGGAGTCCATCAGCGGGTCGTAGGCGGGCAGGACGGCTCCGCCCGGGATGCCGAAGACCGTCCGCACGCCGGCCTCTTCGAGGGAACGGATCAGGGACCGCGCGCCGGTCACCCCGGCTTCCGTGAGGCCGGCGGGGGAAGGGGCGTCGGCGGCGGGGGAAGGGAGGCCGGCGTCGGCGGAGGTGGTGGCCGCCGGGTCGGAGCGGTGGGCCGGTCCGGGTGCCGGTTCGGGTGCCGGTTCATGGACCGGTTCGGGTGCCGATTCCGGTGCGCAGTTACCCATCTGACCCATCTGACTCATCTGACTCATTTGACTCATCTGACTCATCTGCAACCTTCTGGTTTCGTCGACGAATGGAATCCCGCCGGGCGCGGCGGGTCTACCAGGGCCTCGCCCACGCGCTGGTGTGCGTCGGGCGCGGGCCGCTGGGCCGTTGTCGTGCGAACCGGGGCAGCAGGGTCTGTCTCCGCGCCGGTTGCCGGTGCCGCGTGCTGAGGGGTGATTCAGCGGGTGGTGCGGCACCGCACCGTCAAGCGGCGGCCGGATCCAAGGGTCCGGACCGCGGGGTCGGGAAACGGCCGCGCGTCAGCTCTCGTGCGCCGTCGCGCGTGCCGTGATCCGCAGGAAGAGCAGGGCGGCGACCGCCAGGACCGCTCCGAGGCCGTACACGGTCGCCGCCCCGACGGGGAGCGCGACGCCGCCGAGTACGGTGCCCAGGCCGATGCCCAGATAGATGCCGGAGGAGTTGAGCGAGACCACCAGCGGGGCTTCCTGCGGGGCGACCTCGATCAGCCGGTGCTGCTGCGGCGGCGTCTGGCACCAACTGCTCGCGCCCCAGAGCAGCACCAGCAGGCCGACCACGGGGCGCAGCGAACCCTCGGCGGCGGCGATCCAGGCCAGCACGCCGAGCGCGAGGGCCATGCTGACGTATCCGGCGGTCAGGACCCGGACGGAGCCCCAGCGGTCGGTGGCGTAGCCGGCCGCCAGGTTGCCGAGCACCGCGCCCAGGCCGTACAGGAAGAGCAGCCACAGGGTCGCGCTCTGCGGGATCCGTACGGCTTCCAGCACCGGGACGCTGTAGGCGTAGGCGGTGTAGCTGGCTCCCATGCCGAGCACCGTGAGCGGCAGTACGGCCAGTACCGTCGGCCGGCGCAGCACGGCGAGCCGGGTGCGCAGCGGGACCCGGGGGTTGCCGGGCAGCTCCGGCATGATGAGCCGGACGCCGACCGCGACGAGCAGGCACAGCCCGGCCACCACGCCCAGGGCGCTGCGCCAGCCCAGCCAGTGGCTGATCAGGTTGCCGAGGGGCACCCCGAGCGCGGTCGCGACGGTCAGGCCGCCGACCACGACGGCCAGCGCCCGGGCCCGCAGCTCCGGACGGACCAGGGCGGCGCTCACCGCACCGGCGTTGGGGGTGTAGGCGGCGGCGCCGGCGGCCGCGACGATCCGGCTGGCGATCAGCACGGCGAGGTTGGGGGCCAGTGCCGACAGGAGGTTGGCCGCGCCGAGCGTGAGCAGCGCGCCGATCAGCAGGGCCCGCCGGGGCAGTCTCGCGGTCAGGGTGGCGAGTACCGGCGACAGGACGGCGTAGGCGGCGGCGAACACCGTGATCGACTGTCCGGCCGCGGTCTCCGACACGTGCAGCGAGTCGGCCATGGTGGGCAGGAACCCGGCGACGACGAAGGCGTCCGTGCCGACGGCGAAGGTGCCCAAGGCCAGCACCAGGGTCGACGACAGTCCGCCCGGCTGGGGCGGGTTCTTTCCGCCGGCCGTGGCACGACCGGACGGAATCGAGACACTCGACATCCAGATTCTCCTTACGGGTGTGCCCCACCGGTTTCGCGGGGCACCTGGTGATTCAGCGGGCCGTGCGCTCGTAGTGGCGCCGAGTACGGTCCGCGGCGTTGGGCGGCGCGGCGGCCATGATGTCCGCCAGCGTCTGCGCGGCGAGTTCGCGGCGCCACGCCAGCTCGGCCCTGCGCATGGCGGTGGCGATGCCGCAGGCCCGCTGGAACTCCCGGGCGGGTGCGCCCGCCCCCTCGCCCCGCTGCCGGATCTCGGTGCAGCGGAAGACGTCGTCGGGGCCTTCGATGGCGGTGACGACGTCCATGAGGGTGATCCGCTCGGGGGGCCGGGCCAGTCGGAAACCGCCCCTGGCCCCCGGCGTCGAACCGAGGATGCCGGCCCGGACCAACGCCTGGAGTCGCTTGTTCAGATAAGCCGGCGGGAGGTCGAACCAGGCCGCCAGTTTCGCCGTCGGCACCGGCTCCTCGTCCCCGACCCAGGCCAGTGTGAGGCAGCAGTGCAGCCCCCACTCGACTCCCTCGCTCATCCGCATAACCAGGACACTACACCTCCAGATTCCAACTCCGCACGTCCCGGCGGGAAATCGCCGTCCGGTCAGGCGTCCAGGTGCGGCAGGAGGAGCACCCGCCGGCCGTGCAGTTCGCCCCGCTCCATCCGGCGGTGCACCTCGGCGGCGGCGCTGAGCGGAAGCGTCTCGGTGGACCGGGGGCGCAGCCGTCCGGCGGCCAGCAGCCGGTTGAGGGTGCCGGCGGCCTCGGCGAGTTCGGCGCCGGTCGCGTGGGAGATGACGAAGCCGACGACGGAGCAGTCCTTCATGTAGAGCGGTCCCGCCGGCAGGACCGGCCGTGAGCGGGCGCCGGCCAGCAGCACGATCCGGCCGCGCGGGGCGAGCGCGTCGACGGCGGTGGTCAGGTCGTTGCCGCCGGAGGTGTCGAGCCAGACGTCGACGCCGGACGGGCCGGCCTCCTCGATCCGCTTGGCCAGGTCGGGGTCGCGGTAGTCCAGGACCTCGGCCGCGCCCAGGTCGCGGCAGTACGGGGCGTCCTGGGCGGCGGCGGTGGCTATCACCCGGGCGCCGGCCTCGACGGCCAGCACGGTCAGCGCGCTGCCGACGTTCCCGGCCGCGCCGGCCACCAGGACGGTCTCACCGGCCCGGACCCGGCCGTGGGTGAACAGGGCCAGGTAGGCGGTGGCGGCCGGATGCACCGTGGCGACGGCGACCGCCGGGTCCACGCCTTCGGGCAGGTGGTAGAGGCGGTCGGCGGGGACCACGGCCCGCTCGGCGGCGGCGCCCTGCCGGCCGCCGTGGCCGAGGCTGTTGCACCAGACCAGGTCGCCGGGGGCGAACCCGGGGGCGCCCGGCCCGGCCTCGGCGACCGTGCCGACCAGGTCACGACTGATCACGAGGGGGAACTCGGCCGGGGTGCGGAAGACGCCGGAGCGGACCAGGGTGTCCACCGGGTTGACGGTGGTGGCCAGGACGTCGACCAGGACGTCGGTCGGACCAGGGACGGGGGTGGGCAATTCACCGCAGTGGATGTGCTCCGGCGGTCCGAGGGTCTCGATGAAGGCTGCGCGCATGGTCACCGAGTCTGGCACCGCCCGGCGAAACCGGGCAGCGAGCAGCGGGATATCCGTCAACTGGACCGGCCGCACCCCGCGTCCCGGTGGTCCGCCACCACCACCGGTGCGGCGGACATCCGGACATTCGAGGCCGCTCCACCCCCTCGGCCGGTGGTCCCGCCACCGGTCGCCGCACCAGGTAGGTGTTCTGTGCACCTGGGCTGAACCGGAGGCGCTGCCTACCGTCTAGGCGTCTGAACAGGCGTTTGACTGTCCGAGGTGAGGGGATCTCGAATGGGCGGCGGCACGCTGCACATGGAGGACGTACGAAGGCCCGACAACGCGGCGGTGTGTGCCCATGACCAGGGCGTCGTGCTCGCCGAACTGTGCTCGTTCCTGTTCGCCTCGCTGCCCCGGGCCGATCAGCGGCGCAAGGGCGTCGAGTATCTGCGCGGGCTGCTGGGGGCCGAGGGCCGCAAGTCGATCCGGAACATCGCGCGGCTGATCGGCGGTCAGGCCACCGAGCAGAACCTGCACCACTTCATCAGCAGTTCGACCTGGGACTGGGGTCCGGTCCGCGAGGCGCTGGCACACCACCTGGTGCGGGTCGCGCCGCCGCAGGCCTGGGTGGTGCGGCCCACCGTGATCCCGAAGACCGGAGAGCACTCGGTCGGCGTGGACCGCAGGTTCATCCCCTCGCTCGGCCAGGTGCTCAACGCGCAGCAGGCGATCGGGGTCTGGGCCGCGTCGGACGAGGTGAGCGTGCCGGTGAACTGGCGGCTGCATCTGTCGCAGGCGTGGCTGGACGACGTACCGCGGCGCCGGCAGGCGTCGATCCCGGAGAGCGTGAACCCCCAGACGCCGGGGGCGTGCGCGGTCGAGACGCTGCTGGAGGCGCTGTCCGGCTGGCGGTTGCCGGTGCGGCCGGTGGTGATGGACGCGCGGGAGATGGACACCCTGCGGGTGATACGGCGGCTGCGGGCCGCGGGGCTGCCGTTCGTGGTCCGGGTCGACAGCACGCTGCCGCTGTGCCCGGCCGAGCCGGCACCGGCCGGGCACAGCGCGGAGGCGCTGCCGGCCCAGCGGATCCTGGAGGTCTCCCGGGACCTGCGGCGGCCGGTGCTGTGGCCGGACCACGGCGGCCGGCCGGGGTTGCGGACCAGCCTGGTCGCCGGTGTCCGGGTCCGGGTTGCGTCGCCCGGCCGGCGGCTGCCCCTGCCGGAGCGCCGCGCGGCGGGGGGCGAGGAGGATCTGCTGCTGCTGGGGGCGGGCGCGCAGGGCCGGCGCTGGCCGCGCGAGGTCTGGCTGACCGACCTCGCGACGGTGCCGGCGGCGGTGCCGTTCCGGCTGAGCCGGCTGACCCGCCGGGTCGACCGGGACTTCACCGACATCGCCGACCAGGTGGGGATCAGGGATTTCGCGGGCCGCTCGTTCGGCGGCTGGCACCGCCACGTCACACTGGCCTCGGCCGCCCACGCGGTCGCGGCGCTGGCCCGCACCGGTGACGGGGAACTGCGTCGGGCTTCTTGAGGGGGGCGGGGGCGTACGGGCGCGGTGGGCGTCGAAGGGGCGGGCGCGGCGGACCGGGCGGGCGGGACGGGCGCGGCGGGGCCGGCGCGACCGCGTCGCCGGGCCGGCCGGTAGGGCGGGCTCGGTGGGGTGCGGACGTGCCTCCGGGGGCGGGCCACCAGCCGGACCCGTCACCGGTCGGACCTGCCCCATGATGCGGACCCGTCACCGGTCGGACCCGAGCCCATGATCGAGTCGGTCCGTGATCGGCTGTTACGTCCGCTCCCCCGCCCCGGGCGCCGCTCCGGGCGCCCGCTGTTCCATCAGTACTTGGCGGATGCGGGACAGTCTGAGCGCGAGCTGTACTTCGAGCGCGCGCTCGGGCTGCTGCCAGTCCCGGCCCAGCAGGTCGCTGATCCGCTCCAGTCTGCGGGCGACCGTGTTCGGGTGGACGTGCAGTCGCTGGGCCGCGCGGGTCGGGCTGTTGCCGGTCTCGAAGTAGGCGCCGAGGGTGCGGGCGAGTTCGGTGAAGCGCTCCCGGTCGTAGGTGAGGAGAGGGCCGATCACGGAGTCGATGAATCCCGCGACGTCCCGGTCGTCCGCGAGCAGCACGCCGAGGAAGCCCAGTTCGCGCGCGGACGCCGAACGCCCGGTACTGCCGAGGGCCGTCATCGCGTCGAGGCAGCGCAGCGCCTCGCGGTGGCAGCCGGAGACCGCGGCCGCGTCCGAGACCGGCCCGGCACCGGCGACCGTCACCGGTTCGTCGAGCAGCGGCGAGAGTTCCTCGGAGACCGCCGAGGCGGCGGCGCCCGGATCGGTGCCCGGCAGGAACAGTACGACGCTGTCGCTGTGGACGCTCTTGAGCCCGTTCATCCGGTGCGCGTACGACGAGGCCCAGGTGTACATCTTGCCGTGGGCCTCGCCCTCGGGACGGGCGATCACCACGACGTGCGGCGCGTTCAGGTCGATGCCGAGGCGGCGGGCGCGTTCCTCCAGTTGCTGCGGGGGCCGTTGCGGGACGGTGAGCAGGTCTTCGAGCAGTTCGTCATGGGCCCGGCCCTGGGCGATGGCGGTCCGGCTGGTCTCCAGCAGCAGTTGGACCGCGGTGGCCTGGGCGACCACCCGGAGCAGCCGGTGGTCCCGTTCGGGAGGCGGATGTTCGGGCTTGAGCAGCAGCGTGCCGAGGTATTCCCGGCCGGCGCCGACCGGCACGGCCCACATGCCGCCGTCCACCTCCACCGGCTCGGCGGCGGCGCCGGCGTCCATGGTGGCCACGGCGGTGGCGGCGGCCTCGCTCTCGGGTATCGCGCCGACCGTGGTCAGGGGGGTGCCGTTGGCGGCGTAGACGCGCAGACTGCCGCTCAGGTGCCGGCTCGCCGTCCGGGCCAGGGCGTGCGGTTCCGCCCCGCTCAGCGCCTCGTCGACCAGTTCGCGGTGGATCCGCGCCAGTTCGTCGGCGTCGTGCAGGGCCTGGATGAGCCGGGCGTTCTCCCGGGCCAGTTCCCGCAGGGTGGAGTTGGTCTCGTCCAGGACCCGGGCCCGTTCGATGGCCAGGCCGGCCAGGTGGCCCAGGGAGCTGATCAGGGAGACCTCGTCCCCGGTGAAGTGGCGCACATTGCGGTCGGCCACGTAGAGGACGCCGCCGGGGTGGGTGCCCTGGCTCAGCGGGACGGCCATGATCGCGCGCAGTCCCTCGGCCCTGACCACCTCGTCCAGGCCCGTGCTGTGCGCTATCCCGTCGTCCTCCAGGTAGTCCGGAGTCCAGACCGGCCCGAGGTTGGCCAGCGCGGCGTTGCCGAGACCGGCCTCCCCGGGCAGCCGGAGACCGACGTTGAGGGTGGAGATGTGCCCGTCGGAAGCGCGTATGTAGGAAACCCCGTCCTCCGGGTGCGGGAAGCTGATGTACGACATGTCGACGCCGAACAGCAGGCGGGACCGTCTGGTGACCATCCGGAGCACGGTGTCGAGGTCGTTGGGGGCGACCAGGTCGCGGGTGGTGTCGAGCAGCGCGGACAGCCCCGCCTCCCGCTGCTGGCGGCGCTCGCGCTGGGAGTGGATGCTCAGGCCCAGCCGGGTGGCGTGCTCCAGGCTCTCCAGCTCGGCCTCGGGGACGTGCTCGCGTCGCGCCCGGGCGACGAGCGCCTCCAGCCGGGCCGGCGGCGCCTCACTGGCCAGTAGCTCCAGGACGGCCGACGCGCCGCGGTCCTCCCGCGCCCCCTGCTCCGTCACGACTCCCCTCCCCTGCCCTGCCCTGCCCTGCCACGAGGCCGTACGGCTGCTCTCACAGTGATCGAAAAGCTACTGAGCGGGGCGTCGGGCGTCAACGAATCGTCAGACATGTCCAGTGACTGGACGGTAGTGGGGGCACCGCGGCCGGCGGTTCGATGTGTTGCTTGGTCACCTTCCGTAAGTGTCATGTTACCGGCAAGATTCGGTCGGAGATCAGCGCGATTACGGCATCGGATGAGCAGTTCGGCGGCAGGGGGGAACGTAGTGAACGTTATTCAGGACTATCGCCGGTCCTTGGAGCGAAGCAGGCAGGCGCTGGCGCGGGAGGACTGGCCGGCCACCTTCGCCCTGTGCGGCCGGGAGTGGGATCTCCTTCCCGGGGTGTTCGCGCCGGTGTACTCCCCGACCACGGAGTTCTCCATGCGCCTGATGGGCCTCGCGGACCCGGCGGCGACCCCGCGGACCGGCTCGTTCCTCGAGATCGGCTGCGGGAGCGGGGTGATCGCCGTGGCCAGCGCGCTGGGCGGCTGCGACCGCGTGGTGGCCGTGGACATCAGCGAGGCCGCGGTGCGCAACACGGCGCTCAACGCCGAGCGGCACGGAGTGCGGGGCCGGGTCCGGAGCCTGCGCGGCGACCTGTTCGCCGGCCTGGCCCCGGAGGAACGCTTCGACACGATCTTCTGGCATTCCAACTATGTGCTGGCACCGGCGGAGTACCAGTACCGGACCATGCTGGAACGCGGCTACGTGGACCCGGGATACGCGACGCACCGCCGGTTCCTGACCGAGGCGCCGGGCCGGCTCGCGCCGGGCGGCTCCGTGCTGCTGCATTTCAGCGGGCGGGGCGACCTGGACGGCCTGCTGCGGATCGCCGAGGAGTGCGGGCGCGCGCTCACGGTGCGGCGCAGCGCCGTGTTCCGGGAGGGGGAGTACGAGGTGGAGCACATGCTGATCGAGGTGACGACAACGACCTGACGGGACGTCAGCAGCACGTCGGGAGAGAACGGACGACCGCGGCGTCGGGCACGTGACCAGGGGAAACGATGCGCACTTTACTGATCGACAATTACGACTCGTTCACGTACAACCTTTTTCACTATCTGGCCGAGGTCAACGGCCGGGAACCCGAGGTCGTGGTCAACGACGATCCCCGGTGGCAGCTGAGGTATCTGTCGGAGTTCGACAACGTGGTGCTCTCCCCCGGGCCGGGCGATCCGGCCCGGCCCGCCGACTTCGGCGTCTGCCGCGAGGTGCTGGAGCACGGGGGGCTGCCGACGCTCGGGGTGTGCCTGGGCCATCAGGGGCTGGCCGCGCTGCACGGCGCCCGGGTCGGCCGCGCGCCGGAGCCCTGCCACGGCCGCGTCTCGCCAGTACTGCACGACGGGACCGGTCTGTTCGAGGGGCTGCCGTCTCCGTTCGAGGCCGTCCGGTACCACTCGCTGGCCGTGGACCGGCTGCCGGCCGCGCTGGAGGCGACCGCCTGGACGCCCGACGGTGTCCTGATGGGCCTGCGGCACCGGGAGCGCCCGCAGTGGGGCGTGCAGTTCCATCCCGAGTCGATCGGGGGCCAGTACGGGCACCGGCTGCTGGACAACTTCCGCCGGCTGACCCTGCGGCACGGGGGTGGTGACCGGGGTGGCCGGGGCCGAGCGACGACGCCCGGAACCGACGTGCCCACCACCGCTCCCCGGCCCGGTGACGGCGCCGAGCCGCGTCGGCTGCGCGTGCTGGCGCGGCCGCTGGCCGTCCGGGTGGAGGACGAGGCCGCCTTCGACCGGCTCTTCCACCGGGGCGGGCACGCCTACTGGCTGGACAGCAGCCGGCCCGACGCCGGCTCCGGCCGGTTCTCCATCATGGGCGACGCCTCCGGTCCGCTCGGCCGGATCGCCGAGGCCGATGTGTGGAGCGGCACGGTGACGGTGCGTTCGGCGACGTCCACCGAGACCGTCACCAGCGCCTTCCTGGAGTGGCTGGACCGGGACCTCGCCTCGGTCCGGACCGCCGTCCCCGACCTGCCCTTCGACTTCGCGCTGGGCTGGGTCGGGTACCTGGGCTACGAGCTGAAGGGCGAGTGCGGCGGCCGGCTCGTGCACCGTTCGCAGGATCCGGACGCGGTGATGGTCTTCAGCGACCGGGCGCTGGTCCTCGACCACGTCACCGGCACCGGGTACCTGCTGGCCCTGGCCGAGGAAGGCGCGCCGGACCAGGCCCGCCGGTGGCTGGAGGAGGCGGCCGGGCTGCTCGCCGGCCTCGCCGGGCGCGGCGCCGCCCGGCCCGGCCCGGCCGATCCGCCGCGCACCCTGCGGTGGCGGCACGACCGGCGCGCCTACCTGGACCTGATCGACGCCTGCCAGGAGGAGATCGCGGCGGGCGAGACGTACGAGGTGTGCCTCACCAACATGATCGAGGCGGACGGCCGGCCGCAGCCCTGGCGCAGTTACCGGTTCCTGCGCCGCACCAGCCCGAGCCCGTTCGGCGCGCTGCTGCGGTTCGGTGAGCTCTCGGTGCTGAGCACCTCGCCCGAACGGTTCCTGCGGGTGGACCGGCACGGGGTGGTCGAGTCGCGGCCGATCAAGGGGACCCGCCCGCGCGGCGCGACGCCCGACGAGGACGCGGAGCTGCGGGCGGACCTGATGTCCAGCGTGAAGGACCGGGCCGAGAACCTGATGATCGTGGACCTGGTCCGCAACGACCTCGGGCGGTGCGCGGAGACCGGCTCGGTGACGGCGGACGACATCTTCCGGGTCGAGACGTACGCCAGGGCCCATCAGCTGGTCAGTACGGTACGAGCCCGGCTGCGGCCGGACAGCTCGGCGGTCCGGTGCGTGCGGGCGGCCTTCCCGCCGGGCTCGATGACCGGCGCGCCGAAGCTGCGCACGATGGAGATCATCGACCGCTTGGAACAGGGACCGCGCGGGGTGTACTCCGGTGCGGTCGGCTACTTCTCGCTGACCGGCGCGGCGGACCTCAGCGTGGTGATCCGCACGGCGGTGCTCACGCCGGGACGGGTGCGCTACGGCGTGGGCGGCGCGATCATCGCGCTCTCCGACGCGGCGGAGGAGTTCGAGGAGACGGTGGTCAAGGCCGCCCCGCTGTTCGCCCTGGCCGGTCTTGAGCTGCCGGAGGGCCGTCAGGACTCCCTGATCCACTGACCGTCCGGCAGCCGCCACGGGCCGCCCCCGCCGGGTCAGGCCGTTTCACTGATCCCCGCGACACCCTGGAGTCCAGGGAGTCGCGGGGATCGTGGGTTCTGAGGTGCTGAAGGCGAGGTTCCCCACTCGTCCCGCCCGGGGCGTCCCCCCGTACCGGACCTGATGAAGTACCCGGCACCTGACGAAGTGCGGTGGCGGCCGTTGGCGGCGTCGGTCGCCGTGTCACACGATCAGGACGCACCGCAGCCGTCCGGCCACCCACAGCTCGTCGCCGACCCCCAGGCCCCGGCCTTTCCCGCCAGTCGAGGGAGCATCCCGGCCATGACCGACGCCGTCGCCGCCCGGCAAGGGCCCACCGGCACCGCAGGGCAGCGCGCACGGGGGCCGCGGGTGGCCTGAGCAGTACCGCGGTCCGGCCCGTATCCGTCGCACCGCACCACGACCGCCTTCGCCCCGTGCCGGACGCGGCGTTCGCCGCACACCTTCTCGCGAGGCACCGCGGGGGCCACCGAGTCCGCCGCACTTTCGCTCTGGGAGACGCTCATGGTCACCGCACTGACCGCTGTCCGGTCCAGACCGGCGCTTCAGCAGCCCGACTGGGCCGACCACGGACACCTGCACGACGTCCGCGAGGAACTGGCCGGACGACCACCCCTGGTGGCCGCCGCGGACGTACGCCGATTGCGCTCGCTGCTCGCCGAGGTGGCGGCCGGCGCCGCGCAGGTGGTGCAGAGCGGCGACTGCGCGGAGGACCCGGTGGAGTGCTCGGCCGGTGACATCGCTCGCAAGAGCGGTCTGCTCGACGTCCTGGCCGGCATCGTGAAGATGGTCACCCACCGGCCGGTGGTCCGGGTCGGCCGGATGGCGGGCCAGTTCGCCAAGCCCCGCTCCCGGCCCACCGAACGGGTCGGCGGTGTCGAACTCCCCGTCTACCGGGGCCACATGGTCAACAGCCCGGAGCCGGACCCGCTGCTGCGGCGGCCCGACCCGCGACGGCTGCTCTCCTGCTACGCGGCGGCGAGCCGGGCCATGACCCACCTGGGCTGGCTGGACCCGGGCGGCCGCTCGGCCAGCTGCCCGCCGGTGTGGACCAGCCACGAGGCACTGCTGCTGGACTACGAACTGCCGATGGTCCGGCGGGACGACGCCGGCCGGCTGCTGCTGACCTCGACGCACTGGCCGTGGATCGGCGAGCGCACCCGCGCGGTGGACGGCGCCCATGTCGCGCTGCTCGCCGGCGTCGACAACCCGGTGGCCTGCAAGGTCGGTCCCCGCACCCGGACGGACGAACTGCTGGCGCTGTGCGCGCTGCTCGACCCGGAGCGCGACCCGGGCCGGCTCACGCTCATCGCCCGGATGGGCGCCGGTTCGGCCGCCGACCGGCTGCCCGCGCTGGTCGGGGCCGTCAAGGCGGCCGGGCACCCGGTCATCTGGCTGACCGACCCGATGCACGGCAACACCGTCACCACCCCGGCCGGCCTCAAGACCCGCTTCGTGGACACCGTCGTACGGGAGGTCCAGGACTTCCAGTCGGCGGTGCGATCCGCCGGTGGCGTGGCCGGCGGGCTGCATCTGGAGACCACCCCCGACGACGTCACCGAGTGCGTCCTCAACGAGTCCGAGGAAGGCAACGTCGGCGACAAATACACCAGTTTCTGCGATCCCCGGCTCAACCCGGGCCAGGCCATCTCGGTGGTCTCCGCCTGGCAGGGCTGACGACGCCCTGGTGCACGAACCCGTCCGACCACGGCCGGCCCGGCACCGGGCCGGCCCGCAAGGAGGTTTCAGTCATGCGGAACAAGGTCGCTTTGGTCACCGGAGCGGCGGGGGGCATCGGCGCGGCCGTCGTCCGGGCCCTGGCCGAGCGCGGCGCGGTCGTGGCCGCCGTCGACCGGAACGCCGACGCGCTGCGGGAGACCGTCGCCGAGCCGGCCGCGGAGGGCGGCCCGCGGGTCGTGGCGTTCCCGGCGGACGTCACCGACAGCGCCGCGGTCGACGCGCTGGTCGACACGGTGGAACGGGACCTGGGCCCGGTGGACCATCTGGTCAACGCCGCCGGCGTGCTGCGCCTGGGCCCGGTCGGCAGCCTCACCGACGAGGACTGGCGGGCCACCTTCGCGGTCAACGTGGACGGCGTGTTCCACCTGTCCCGCGCGGTGGTCGCCCGGATGGTGCCGCGCCGCCGCGGCGCCCTGGTCACCGTCGCCTCCAACGCCGCGAGCACACCGCGCGCCGAGATGGCCGCGTACGCCGCGTCCAAGGCGGCCGCGACGATGTTCACCAAGAGCCTGGGCCTGGAGGTCGCCGCGTACGGCATCCGCTGCAACGTGGTCGCCCCGGGCTCGACCGACACCCCGATGCTCAGCTCGATGTGGCACGACGCGTCGGGCCCGAAGGGCACCATCGAGGGCCGGCCGGAGGCGTACCGGGTGGGCATTCCGCTGGGCAAGCTGGCGCAGCCCGCGGACATCGCCGCCGCGGTGGTCTTCCTTCTTTCCGACGAGGCCGGCCACATCACCCTGCACGACCTCACCGTCGACGGCGGCGCCGGACTCGGCGCCTGAACGTCCCGTCCGCGACACCCGCGCCCCATACCCGCACCAACCGCATGTGCACAGAACAGGAGACAAGGCCATGGCAGGGTTACCGACCATCGAGCCCTACGCGATGCCGACCGCGGGCGACCTGCCCGGCAACACCGCGAAGTGGACGGTGGACCCGGACCGTGCGGTGCTGCTCGTCCACGACATGCAGCGCTACTTCCTCAAGCCCTTCCCCGCCGCGCAGTCCCCGGGCGGCGAACTGGTCCGCAACGCCGTGCTGTTGCGCGAGCGGGCCGCGGCGCTGGGCGTACCGGTCGCCTACACGGCCCAGCCGGGCGGCATGACCGAGGAGCAGCGCGGTCTGCTGATGGACTTCTGGGGTCCGGGCATGCGGGTGGACCCGGTCGACCGCGAGGTCGTCGAGCCGCTCGCCCCGACGTCCCGGGACTGGATGTTCACCAAGTGGCGCTACAGCGCGTTCTTCAACTCCGGCCTGCTGGACCGGATGCGGGCGGCCGGCCGGGACCAGCTCGTGCTGTGCGGGGTGTACGCGCACGTCGGGGTGCTGATGACCGCCGTGGAGGCGTTCACCCGCGACATCCAGCCGTTCCTGGTGGCCGACGCGGTGGCCGACTTCAGCGCCGCGGACCACCGGCTCGCCCTGGAGTACGCCGCCAAGCGCTGCGCGATGGTGGTCACCGCCGAAGGAGTTCTCGGATGAGACCGCACATCGCACGGTCCGACCCGGCACGGCCGGACACCGCACGCCCGGATCTGCTGCAACGGATACTCGACGCTCCGTCGCCGCCCGTCTTCGCCCTGCTGCACCGGCCCGAGACGACCGGCCGGGGAACGCTGGAGGTGCTGCTCGGCGAGGTCAGCACGCCGGCCACCCTGGACCGGATCGAGCTGGCCGAGGCGGGCGGCGGCGCCCGGCACGAGGTGCTCGCGCTCGTCCCCTACCGGCAGATCCGCGAGCGCGGCTTCGAATCCGCCGACGACGGTGCCCCGCTGATCGCCGTCACCGTGACCGAGCAGGCCACCGTGCAGCTCGCCGAGGCGCTGGCCCGGATCCCGGACACGCCCATCGCGCTGGCCGGGGGCCACTTCGACATCGACGACGACGCCTACGCGGACATCGTCCGCCGGGTGATCGCCGACGAGATCGGCCGGGGCGAGGGGGCGAACTTCGTCATCAAACGCTCCTTCGTGGCCGACATCACCGGCTACACACCGGCCGCCGCGCTGACCTTCTTCCGCCGGCTGGTGGAGCACGAGACGGGCGCGTACTGGACGTTCGTGGTGCACACCGGCGAGCGGACCTTCGTCGGCGCCACCCCCGAGCGGCACATCAGCCTCAGCGACGGCGTCGCGGTGATGAACCCGATCAGCGGCACCTACCGCTATCCGGCCTCGGGGCCGACGCTGCCCGAGGTGATGGACTTCCTCGCCGACCGCAAGGAGGCCGACGAGCTCTACATGGTGGTCGACGAAGAGCTCAAGATGATGGCCCGGATCTGCGACTCCGGCGGCCGGGTGATCGGCCCGTACCTCAAGGAGATGGCCCGGCTCGCGCACACCGAGTACTTCATCGAGGGCCGCAGCCGCCGCGACCCGCGCGAGATCCTGCGCGAGACGATGTTCGCGCCCACCGTCACCGGCAGCCCGCTGGAGAGCGCCGCCCGGGTCATCGGCCGCTACGAGCCGGCCGGCCGCGGCTACTACAGCGGCGTGCTCGCCCTGATCGGGCGGGACGGGCGCGGTGGCCGCACTCTGGACTCCGCGATCCTGATCCGCACCGCGGACATCGACCGCCGCGGGCGGCTGTCCATCGGGGTCGGCGCCACCCTGGTCCGGCACTCCGACCCGGACCGCGAGGTCGCCGAGACCCGGGCCAAGGCGGCCGGTCTGCTGGCGGCGCTGGCGGCGGACGGGCCGCGGAGCTTCGCCGACCACCCGCGGGTGCGGGCCGCGCTGGAGCGGCGCAACCGGGGCATCGCGGACTTCTGGCTCGCCGAGGGCGGCACGGGGAGTGCGTGCGCGGCGGAACTCGCCGGGCGCCGGGTGCTGGTGATCGACGCCGAGGACACCTTCACCTCGATGATCGGTCACCAGCTGCGCGCGCTGGGGCTGGAGGTGACGGTGCGCCGGTTCGACGAGGAGTACTCCTTCGAGGGCTACGACCTGGTGATCGCGGGCCCCGGACCGGGCGACCCGCGGGCGGCCGGCCACCCCAAGATCGCCCATCTGCGGTCCGCGGTGCTGAAGTTGCTCGACCAGCGACGGCCGTTCCTCGCGGTCTGCCTGAGCCACCAGGTGCTCAGCGGCCTGCTCGGTTTCGAACTCGTCCGCCGCGAGGTGCCGAACCAGGGCGTCCAGCGGGAGATCGACCTGTTCGGCTCCCGGGAACGGGTCGGCTTCTACAACACCTTCGCCGCCTACAGCAGCCGGGAGGAGGCCGAGGCCGACCGGGTCGGGCCGATCGAGGTGAGCCGCGATCCGGGGACCGGTGAGGTGCACGCGCTGCGGGGCCCGCACTTCGCCTCGATGCAGTTCCACGCCGAGTCGGTACTGACCCAGGACGGTCCCCGGATCGTCGCCCGGCTGATCACCGAGGTGCTGCACGCCACCGCGCTGTCGGCCGGGTGAGGGACCTCGTCCGCGGGCGCCGGCCGGGTCGCGACCCGGC
>NZ_JBQOUX010000084.1:0-34664 GCF_052216785.1 Streptomyces sp. JW3
CCCCCCCCCCCCCCCCCCCCCCCCCGGCCGGCCTGTGAGGGTGTCGGGCGGGTGCGGATCTCATCGTTCTGCCGTGGCGTGACACTCCCCGTACGTCCGTCCCGATCCGCACCAGCAATCAGCCGCCCGCTGCGGCGGCCAGGCCACCGCCCGCCCCCGGGCCCCCAGAGTCGTCGCGTACTGCGGCAGCAGCGCCGCGTCCTCGGGGGAGGCGCCCTCCGAGGCCGCGAACGCCTCGTAGGAGGGGACCGTGCCCCGTACGACGCCCAGGTTCCGGGTGCCCGAGGACTCCAGTTCCCGCAGCGCCTCCTCTATCGAGGACAGGTGCTGTTCGTAGGACGGGTACTCGGTGGAGAGGGACGGGTAGGCGGCGAGCAGCTCGGTCAGTTCCTCGGCGGGCCAGTGCAGCATGGCGACCGGGAAGGGGCGGGAGAGGGCTTCGCGGAAGGCGCCGAGTTCGGCGCGCAGGCGGGAGATCTCGGCCGCCAGCTCGGCGGGGTTGTCCGAGCCCAGGGACCAGACGCGCTTGGGGTCGTGCAGCTCGTCCAGGGAGACCGGCATGGAGTGCAGGGTGTCGGCGAGGGTGTCCCAGTCGTCGTGCGGCAGGCCCAGCATGCGGCGGACGCGGTGGCGGCCGAAGAGGAGGGGGTGGGTCGGGCGCGGCGGTTCCGGGGCGTCGGTCAGGAGGAGACGGGCGGCCTCGGTGAACGTCTCGTGGGCCGCTTCCAGCTCGTCGTGGGACTCCAGGGACTCCGCGACGATGACCCAGGGGGCCGGGTCGCGCGGGGCGGCCGTGCGGACGCCCTCGATGATGGCCCTGGCCTCGGCCTCGTGGCCGTACTCCCAGAGGTTGGCCGCCTTCAGGGCGCGGACCAGGGACGGGTTCTCCAGGGGGCCGGGGGCGGCGAGCAGACGGTCGTAGAAGGCGGTCGCGGCGGGGCGTTCGCCGGCCAGCTCCAGGTGGGCTGCGGCCCGCAGCAGCAGGGCTTCGGCGTCCTCGGGGTACAGGCCGGCGGTCCGCTCCAGGCGTGCCGCTTCGGCGGTGTGGTCGACGTTCTCGGCAGGCGTGTCGGGGCGCATGGGGGACACCGTACTGCCGTCCGGTGACAAGGGGTGAGGAGGCGGTGGGGCAGGGGTGCCCGACCGATCGTGGCGGGGCGCGGCGTGGGCCGTTTCCCTGGCCGCGCGGGGCCGGGGCGCGGTGTGGTCGTGGCGGACGGGGACGGTGGGGAGTTGCAGCGATGAAGGCTGGCCCGAACGGTTGGAGCCCGGCTCCGTCACTCCGAACCTGAGGCTCGATCACTCTCTGCCTTCAAGAGTTCGGCCCATGCGCCCAGTCGTCGGCCGACCTGAGAAGGGTTCGGAAGATTTCACTGCGTTCCTCGGGACCCTCGGAAAGGATTTTTTCCGAGTCTTCCATAACCAGGAGATAGTACGTAGCGCTGATCCAGTTCAGGTCGGAAAGGCAATCGTACAGAGCAGTCATATATGGGAAATAGGTATGTCCGACGTTTCGTCGGAGAATGGCATTGCCTTGTCCCAGGAGAAGATGTAGCGACGATCCGTGGCGTCGTACTCGATGCAGATGTTTGCTGGTGGCAGGTTGAATTCTTCGCGTACCCATCCCTCCATGGCGAACGCCGCTACCTCGGCAACGTAGTCACTCGTTGGGAAAGACAGATTCTCCACTTTTACCGTGAGGCCCTGTGGATAGAGCCTATTGAGGCTCTTGCTGTGCGGGGACAATCCATACAGCATCCATGCGGTATCGCGCCAGTGCAGTGGGGAAGCCGGCGGTTCCATCCAGAGTTTTCCGCTGATCTGTGTGGCGTAGTGAGAAGTAGGACCCGAGCGCATGGCCACGGCGGTGATGTCGGCGGCCAGTCCGCCGACCGCACTGCGCTTTCTGAAGCGGTAAGTACTCACCGTTCAACGCCTCTCAGATCCAGTTGTCAGACCGGCGGACAGTCGGCCCATCGACGCGCGCAGCACCCGCGGTGTACGCGACCCAGAGGAGTTCCTGGCAGCCGAAAAACGACTCGCCCCAGCTGTCCACCCAGAGGTGTACGCGTCCAGGGCCGACTTGCACGACGTCCCACCATTCCCAGCCTCTGGAGTCCTCGTCCGGATCGAACCTGTACAGCCAGTTCTGCAAAGACCAGGGCTGGCCTCCGGTGTGGTTCTTGTATGCGTCGCACCCTCGCTTGGCGAATTCCGGAGGCTGTGCGCCGTCGATCGACCCGATGGCGACGAACCAGTCCGGTACACCATCGATGGGGAGACTTTCTTCCTCGAAATCAGCGGTTGCTCCGAGGGTCACTGCTGCCCTGATAACCGACAGCAATCGCTGTACGTACTCTGCCGTGTTGCCCGGAATCTCCAGTGAGAAGACACTGAGGACGGGCGGAGCGGAACCGGAGGCGGGGCGGTTGTCGACTCGTTCGACCTCTGCTTCCAGGCTTTCCGTGTCTCTCTGCATTAAGACCGATTTCGCTTAAGGGGTGAGGGTTGAGCCAAAGGAAGGGTGTTTCAGTGATCTTCTCGGCGCATCGAGTTGCCCACTCAACTGGAACGAGAGGTCAGTCGGTCCAGTAGTTCATGTTCCTCTTGCAGTGTCCGTCCCGTCCGAATGCCGATCTCTTCGACACTCAGATGTGTCATCGCCCTTGGACAGAATCCTTCCGAGTCTCCAACTGGATCTGCTCGGTGGTAGTGCTTGCGGCACGTCTGATGGTGAGAAGGCGCTGAGGGCGGGCGGAATAGAAACGCAAGCGAGGCGGTTGTCGACACGCTTGTTACGAGGTCATTGGAAAAGCAACTCGTCCTTGATACTCAGATTCGGAAAAACTTGGAGTTTCAATTGTCCGGCGCACTCGCCCGTGTGGAAAGTGATGGAGAAACAAGTAAGGCCATTTTCGGTGTGAATCTTCATGCTTGTTGCGCCTTCGCGGAAAAAATCGAGGAACTCCTCTCCTTTTTGATTGATCCAGCGGATCCTTACTGATCGAGCGAGTGTGTCGTAAGAGAAGCGGATGAACTCCTTCCCTGCCCCTCTCAGTGCAATAATTCGAGCCGAGTCGTCTTTCTCTGTTTTGGGGTATTCTCCGATCTGTTCAACGATTTCCTGATCGCTAGGAACAATAAACTCACGATACATACTTCCTCCGAGGCTTGACTAGTTCGTGCGGGAAATGTGGTCAGGGGTGAGGCGCTTGGGTGATACTTACGCTGGGGCCACTCCCGCGGAAGATTGTGGTAGTCAACTTTCGGGTATCGTCCGGAAGTATTTGCCACGTGCTTTCCACGCTCAGTGCGCCTTTGGGTCCGTACAGAATGGAATTCGTCACTCCGAACTCTCCGCTCCCGCCATCCCACTCCTTCGTGAACACTCTTTCAAAGGGTTGATTGGCTGCGCTGATCAGGTGGTCGGTTACATGTTGCCGCATCTGTGGCGTGTCGTTTACTCCTATTCGTCTCAGTTGTAGCTCGTTCTGCAATGCGCGAGGTGAGTTGTGTGGATCTGGTTTGATGTTTTTGTTGAATAGGTAGTCTAATTTGCGAGGGTCTACCTCGGCCCCTACCTCGCCAGGTTTGTACGGTGTAAGCCCCAGAGGGTCCGCCCCCGTATGGGGATTGTTCACGTAGGCGGCAGGGTTCGGGGCTGCTTCCAAACCTAGAGGATCAGCGCTGAGATACCGCGCCGTCTCCGGATCGTAATGCCGGAAGTAGTTGTAGTGGAGCCCGGTCTCCGGATCGAAGTACTGGCCCGGAAACCGAAGCGGCGTATAAGCGGTCGCCCCCGGGGCCCAGGTGGTCGTGCCCCAGAGGGTCGCGTGGGAGTGCCAGGCGACCGTGCCGCTCTCGTCGACCAGTTCCGTCGGGGTGCCGATCAGGTCGGTGACGATCGCGTAGAAGCGGTGGTCGATGTCCTCCTGGGAGGGGGCGGGCGGTGTTCTGCGTTCCGTTTGGGTCAGGGGACGCAGGCCGTCGTGGTCCCAGGTCAGGGTGGTGGCCGAGGCCGGGGTGGTCGTGGTCTGTTCGGTGAGGGTGGTGCCGTCCCAGGTGAAGTCGGTCTGTTCGGTGACCGTTGTGCCGTTCGCCGCCAGGCGTTGCTTGGCGATGCGGCGGCCCAGGGGGTCGTAGCGGTAGCGCCAGGTCGTGCCGTCGGGGGTGGTGACGGAGGTGAGGCGGTCCTCCGCGTCCCAGGTGTAGCGCCAGGTGTCCGGTTTGCGGGAGAGGCGGATGCGGCGGCGCAGGGTGATGCGGCCGGCTTCGTCGTGTTCGTAGCGGACGTTGCCCGCGCGGGTGATGCGGGTGCCGGTGTAGGTGCGGGGGCCGGTCGCGTCCTGGCCGCCCGGGAGGGAGGGCGGCCAGGTGGCGTGGGTCTGGTTGCCCGCCGGGTCGTAGGCGTAGGACTCGGTCCAGTTCGCGGCGTGGACGGCGGTGACCCGGCCGGTGGGGTCCAGGTCGAAGTGGCGGGTGCCGGTGCGGTGGTCGGCGATCGAGGTCAGGTTGCCGTCGGCGCGGTAGGTGTAGGCGCGGTGGGAGAGGACATCGCCGGTCGGCCCGGTGAGGTCCTGGTTCGTGAGGCGGCCCAGCGGGTCGTAGGCGCTGGTGAGGGTCAGGCTGTCGGTGATGTGGCGGGTCAGTTCGCGGCCCGTCGCGTCGTGGGTGAAGGCGAGGGTGTGGCCGCCGGTGGTCAGGGTGGTGTGGTTGCCCGCCGCGTCGTGGGTCCAGGTGCTGGTGGCGCCGGTGGGGGTGGTGCGGGTGAGGCGGCGGCCCAGCGCGTCGTAGGTGTGGGTGAGGGTCCGGCCGTTGGTCGTCTCGGCGGTCAGGCGGCCCGTCTCGTCGTGGTGGCGGGTCAGGGTCGCGTCCGGGTTCGTGGCCCCGGACAGGGCGCCGGCCGGGTCGTAGGCGTAGGTCGTGACCGTGCCGGCGGCGTCCTTGCGGGTCACTCGGCCCAGTACGTCCCGTTCGAAGCGGATGGTCTGGCTGGTCGGGGTGGTCGTGGCCGTCAGTTGGCCCGCCGGGTCGTGGGTGTAGGTCAGGGTGCGGTCGTCGAAGTCCGTTTCCGTGACCAGGCGGCCGGCCGGGTCGTAGGCGTAGGTCCAGGTCAGGCCCTGGGGGTTGGTGACCTTCGTCAGGCGCAGTTCGGTGTCGTGGTCGAACTCGTAGCGGACGCCGTCCGGGCCGGTGCGGGCGGACAGCAGGTCGAAGTGGGTGTACTCGTAGCGGGTTACGGCGCCCAGCGCGTCGGTGTGGCTGGTGACGTTGCCCTCGCCGTCGTGGGTCCAGGATTCCGTGCTGCCGTCCGGGGCGGTACGGCGGGACAGGCGGCCTTCCACGGTCCATTCCAGGCGGGTGAGCGCGCCGAGCGGGTCCGTGATGGTCGTCGGGCGGCCGAAGGCGTCGCGTTCGTAGCAAGTGACCGCGCCCAGTGGGTCGGTGATCTCCAGGGGCAGGCCCGCCGGGTCGCAGCGGACCGTGGTCGTGGCGCCGGTCGGGTCGGTGATCGACGCCAGGTTGCCGAGGTGGTCGTAGGCGTAGGCGGTGGTGGTTCCGGTGGAGTCCGACCGGGTGGTGCGGTTGCCCCACTGGTCGAACGACTGGGTGAGGTGGGTGCCGTCCGGGGTGCGGATGGCGACCGGCAGGCCCTGGTCGTCGTAGCCGACGCTGGTGTAGCGGCCGTCGGGGCGGACGGCCAGCAGCGGGCGGCCCGCCGCGTCGTAGGCGTAGCCGCGGGTGCGGCCCAGCGGGTCGGTGACGGTGAGCGGGCGGTCTTCGCGGTCGTAGGTGGTGCGGGTGGTCGTGCCGTCGGGGGCGGTCTCGGCGACCACCTGCAAGGCGTTGTTGACGTGGTAGCGGGTGGTGTGGCCGAGGGAGTCGGTCGCCGTGATCGTGCGCAGGCCGGTGGTCGGGTCGGGATCGGCGTAGGTGAAGGTGTTGCGCAGGTGGCCGGCGGCGCCCGACTGGGAGACGCAGCGGCCCTGGTCGTCGTAGACGTAGTGGTACGAGGAGTCGTTGGTGTCGGTCCAGGCGGTGACGCGACCGAGGGCGTCGTTGGTGAAGCGGGTCGGGCGGCCGGAGGAGTTCGTGACCGTGGCCAGGTGGCCGGACTCGTCGTAGGTGAAGTGGGCCAGTGCTGTTCGGCCGCCGGGGGCGGTGGGGTCGGTCAGGTGCAGGGCCGTGACGCGGTCGCCGGTCGTGGTGAGGGCGAGGTGGTAGCCGGCCGAGTGGGTGATGGCGGTGGGGGCGCCCTCGGTGTCGTACGTGAAGGTGAGCCACTGGCCCGAGCGGTCGGTGATCTGTTCCAGCAGGGCGATGCCGTCGCCGTCGCCGCCGGGGGCCGCGAAGTACCAGGTGCGGCCGGTGGCGGGGTCGGCGACGGTGTAGTCGCCGTGGGCGTCGACGGTGAGGGGGTGGCGGGCGCCCGTCAGGGGGAGGGTGGGGACGCCGGGGGAGGGGTGCGGGTAGGACAGCAGCGCGCCGTTGTCGCGGACCAGGACCACGCCCTCGGCGTCGATCTCCAGGCGCTGGTCGGCGGTGGACGCCCAGCCGGGGCCGAACCAGCGGCCCGCCCGGTAGGACGACTCGAACTGCCGGGCGAAGACCAGGGGGAACTTCGCGGGGAGGGTCACGTCGGTCTGGGGCAGCGCCATCCGGCCGGTGGCCATGTCGACCGGGTCGCCGAACCACTTGCACTTGTACTCCCGGGCGACGTCCTTGAGCGTCTGGCCGACGCTCCGGCGCGCGGCCCCCGTCGCCGCGCCCTTGGCGGCTCCGCGGGCGGCGCCCCGGGCCGCTCCCCGGGCCGCTCCCCGGGCGGCCCCGCCCGCCACGCCGCCCGCGCCCTTGCCGCCGATCAGGTTCGCGGCGAGCACGCCCGCCGCCTCGCCCGGGTCGCTGCTCCAGCCGGTGCCGAGCACGGCCTTCGGCAGGCGTTCGGGGTGGGCGGCCGTGCCCACCAGGCCGGCCAGCAGCATGCTGCTGTGCTTCAGCCAGTCGCCGGGGTGGGTGATGTTGTAGGAGTCGAACGGGTTGACCGTGCGGGCCAGTTTCACCAGGTCCGCGCCGCCCTTGAGGAGGCCGCCGAGGACGTGCGCCTGGTTCAGCTGGGTGCCTACGAAGGCGTCCCCGGCGTCGGCGGCCAGCCGGTCGGTGAACTCCGGTTTCGGCGGCGCCGTCTCCAGGGCGGCGGCCACCCGGCGCTGAGCGTCGCGGGCGGCGTCGGTGCGCTGGCGGCGCGCCTCGGTCAGGAGCTCCTCGGCCTCCCGCCGGCCCGCCGCCCCGGGATCGGTGAACTCGCCCGGCTCGGTCGGCCGCGGGCCCGGGTCGCGGCCCGCCGCGGCGGTCGCGTTGTAGCGTTCGGCGGCCTGGTTGTACGCCGTCACCCGGGCGTTGTGCGCGTCCACCGCCCGCTCACTGCTCTCCCGCGCGGCCCGGTGGGCGTCGATCGCCGCCTCCGCCTGCCGCTGCGCCCAGCGGACCGTGTCGGCGTACGCCTCCAGCGCGCCGGCCGCGCCCTCGCAGGCGTCGGCGGCGGTCAGCCACTGCGTGGGATGCATGTCGAACTTCGCGCGGAAGGCGTCCGCGGCCTCGCCCTCCCAGCCGTCGCCGTCCAGCGAGCGCATCCCCTGGCCGACCGTTTCGAACGCCCGGGAGAAGTCCCGCAGATGGCGGGCGCGTGCCTCCAGCGCCGGCGCGCTGCCGTGGATCAGCTCCTTGGGGTCCTCGGTCTCGCCCAGCCGGCGTTCGGCCACGTCACCGCCGAGGCGGTTGTTCACCCCCTCGCCGAAGTCGCGTACCCCTTCGGCGAGGTCGTCCGCGCCTACGGCGGCGAGGCCGTCCGCGGCCTGGTCCGCGCCCCAGTTGACGACGCCGCCGACGCCCTCCTTGACGCCCTCGGCGGCGCTCTCCAGACCGTCGCCCAGGCCGTTGACGAAATCCCCCAGGCCGCCCATCAGCGGGTGGCCTCCCCGGCCGGGCCGCCGCCCCACTGCCAGTCCGTGCGCGGGTCGAACAGCGCGTCACCGGTCACCGTCGAGGACGCCACGTCCTCCTCGGCCTGCGCCGCCGCCTGCCGGGCCGCCCCGTACCCCGCCAGGGCGGACTCCGCGCTGTAGTCCGGGTTCGTGAGGTGGGTGACGGAGTTGTCCTCCAGCGTCTGCGACCAGGAGCGCTGCTCGACCTGCTGCTCGGTCAGGTACGGGTTGCCCGCGGCCGCCGTCCACACCTCCTTGAGGGTGTCCGAGACGTACTGCTCCTGCTCGTGGTAGAGCCCCGCGTTGAGCCGCAGCCGCTCGGCGAACCCGTTGGCGTCCCGCACCAGCGAGCGCACCCCCCAGCCCCACCGCTCGCAGAAGTCGGCGAACACCTGGTGCAGGGAAGCGTCCCCCACCTCCAGGCCGGTCAGCTCCAGGTCGTCGAAGCCGCGGCCCAGGTCCGCCTCGATGTCGAAGCCCAGCTCCTTCAGCTCGGCCAGCGCCGCGTCGATGCCCCGCGTGATCCGCTCCAGCGCCTCGGGATCGACCCGGTAGCCGCCGCCGCTCACGCGTACGGTCCTGCCGCGTCCAGCGCCACCGCGTCCGGGACGACGCCTCGCACCGGAGGCAGCACCAGGCCCGCCGGGCCGGCCGCGTCCAGGGCGACCCCGGCCGGGCCGCCCGCCGCCACAATCACCTGGTCCAGCAGCCGCGCCCCGGGCACCGGCACCGCTTCGAGCCCGGTCGTCCCCCGGCCCCGGGCGAAGCGCTCCAGCGCCGCCGCGCCGGTGAAGGCGAAGAGCCAGCGGATGCCGCCCGCCTCGGCCGACAGCACCGAACCGTCCACCACCGGCACCAGCACCTCGCTGCGCCGGAACTCCCCCACCAGCGCGCGGGGATCACCCTGTCCGGTCGCCGCCAGGTCCGCCAGCCGCAGCCGCAGCCGTGAGGCGTCGGTGCCCATCGAGTCCTCCCTCGCGTACATCGCCGCCCGTCGCACGTGTGCGCGAACAGGTTATGGGTTGCGGTCGAGTTGGCCCACGCCTTTCCGGCCCGGCCGTGTCGAGGCGGATGCGGTATAACCGGAGGAGCGGCGAACAGCCGTACGGGCGAGTGGAAGTGCGGAGGGGGGCGTCGATGAACCGTGCCGGTGGCCGGCTTCGGCCCGCTGTCCTGCTGGTCGTCGCGGTGCTGTTGCAGTTCGCCGTGGTCGACGCCGGCGGTCTCTCCGTCACCGGCGGTCTCTCCGTCACCGTCGCGCTCGCCGCCACCGCCGCGGCCGGGTCCGCGCTCGCCGTCTGCGCCCTGGTCGCCGCGCGCTGCGCGCCCGCCGTGCCGCCCACCCGGGTCCGTACGGCCATCCGCGACCGCGACCGGCGGACGGCCTTCCTGCCGCAACGCGATCCCGACGCCGCCGGGCGGCCGAGGCCCCGAGCACCCGGCCGCGCCCTCCCGGCGACCGCCGCGTAGGTCACACTTCTCCTCCCCCTGCTCACACCCCGCTCATCCGAGCGGCCCGTGAACACCCGGTGCGCTTCCGCTCACCGTTTTCCGTGACCCTGCCCGGTCCGCCGGTCCCGCCGTTCCTCTCACCCGGTACGCCGAGACCCCCGGAGGGCTCCCCGCCATGTCCGTTTTCGCCACCCTGGTCGACGGCCTCGCCGACCTGCTCCGGCCGCTGTGCGGCGCCGGTGCCGCGGCCGCCGCCGTCGTCCTGTTCACCGCGCTGGTACGGCTCCTGGTCCATCCGCTGTCCCGGGCCGCCGCCCGCGGCCAGAAGGCGCGCACCGCGCTGCGGCCGAGGATCGCGGAACTGCGCCGCACGCACGCCCGCGACCCCGAGCGGCTCCAGCGGGCCGTGCTCGCACTGCACGCCGAGGAGAAGGTGTCCCCGCTGTCGGGCTGCCTGCCCAGCCTCTGCCAACTGCCCGCCTTCTTCCTCCTCTACCACCTCTTCGCCAGCACCTCCCTCGGCGGCGAGCCCAACACCCTGCTCGGCCACCGGCTGTTCGCCGCCCCGCTCGGCGGCAACTGGAGCGACGCGCTCGCGGCCGGCGGACCGGCCGGCGGCGCGGGGCTCGTCTACGCCGGACTGTTCGCGCTCGTCGCCGCCGTGGCCGCCTTCAGCTACCGGCTGACCAGTCGGACAGCGGCCGAGCTGACACCGGGACCCGAGGCCGGCCCGGCGGCGCTCACCAAAGTCCTGCCGTTCCTGTCCTTCTTCACCCTGATCACGGTGGCCGTCGTCCCGCTCTACGTCACCACCAGCACCGCCTGGAGCGCCGTCGAACGCGCCGTCCTGTACCGCTGAGCCACCGAGGGGTCTTGCGGAGCCGGAGCCGACCTTGGAGGATCGACCAGTCCTCCGATGGATCCAGGCCCGCCGCACCCGGGCCGCTCATCGGCGGGCGGCCCGCGACCGAGGGAGAGAGAGAACATGAAGCTGCTGCGAGTCGGTACGGCCGGGGCGGAGCGGCCCGCGCTGCTCGACGCCGACGGCACCCTGCGCGACCTGTCGGGCGTGGTGCCGGACATCGACGGGACGCTGCTCGCCGACCCGGCGGCGCTGGCCCGGGTACGGGCCGCCGCCGACACCGGCGAACTGCCCGTACTGGACGGGACGGGGTTGCGGATCGGGCCGCCGCTGGGCCGGATCGGCAAGGTCGTGTGCATCGGCCTCAACTACCACGACCACGCCCGCGAGACCGGGGCCGAGCCGCCCGCCGAACCCGTCGTCTTCTTCAAGGCGGCGGACACGGTGGTCGGACCGCACGACACCGTGCTCGTGCCGCGCGGGTCCGGCAAGACCGACTGGGAGGTGGAGCTGGCCGTCGTGATCGGGCGCACCGCCCGCTACCTGGAGTCCGGCCAGCAGGCGCTGGGCTGCGTCGCCGGGTACGCGGTCGCGCACGACGTGTCCGAGCGGGAGTTCCAGATCGAGCGCGGCGGGACCTGGGACAAGGGCAAGAACTGTGAGACGTTCAACCCGCTGGGGCCCTGGCTGGTGACGGCGGACGAGGTGCCCGACCCGCAGGACCTGCGGCTTCGGCTGTGGGTCAACGGGGAGCTGAAGCAGGACGGGACGACCGCCGAGCAGATCTTCCCGGTGGCGGAGGTCGTGCGGTACGTCAGCCACTTCATGACGCTGTATCCCGGTGACGTCATCAACACCGGCACCCCGGCCGGCGTCGCCATGGGACGCCCCGAGCCCAAGCCGTATCTGCGGGCCGGGGACGTGGTCGAGCTGGAGATCGACGGGCTGGGGCGGCAGCGGCAGCAGCTGAAGGACGCGTAGGGGCTCCGCCCCGCCCCGCTCGGGGACGCCTCACCTCACGCCAGCAGGGCGGCCAGGCGGCGCCAGCCCGCCGTAGGGAGCGGGGCGTCCGGGCCGGTGTCCTCGACCAGTTGGAGGGCGACGTGGTCGGCGCCCGCCGCGTGGAACTCCGTGACGCGGCGCCGGATCGTGTCCTCGTCGCCCCAGGCGAACACCGCGTCGATCAGCTTGTCGCTGCCGCCGTCCGCGACATCGGCGTCGGTGAAGCCGAGCCGCAGGAAGTTCCGCGTGTAGTTGGGCAGCCGCAGATACCTGGCGAGGTAGCCGCGGGCCGTCGCGCGGGCCCGGGCCGGGTCGGCGTCCAGGACCACCTTGAACTCCGGGGCCAGCAGCGGACCGGCACCGAGCAGCTCCCGGGCCCGCGCGGTGTGCTCGGGCGTCACCAGGTACGGGATCGCGCCCGCCGCCCGGTCCCGGGACAGCTCCAGCATCTTCGGGCCGAGCGCCGCCAGCACCCGGCGGTGGGCCGGCGCCCCGGCCCGGTCCAGCGCGTCGAGGTAGCCGACCATCGCCGAGTACGGCCGCGTGTACCCCTGCACCATCGGGCCGTGGCTGACGCCCAGGCCGAGCAGGAAACGGCCGGGACGGGCCACCTCCAGCTCGGCGAACCGGGCGGCGGCCGCGGCCGCCTCGTGCTCCCAGACGCTCTGGATGCTGGTGCCGACGACGATCCGCGAGGTCGCCTCGATCAGCGGCGCGGCGTCGTCGGCGAAGCTGTTGCCGCCCAGCCACAGGGCGCCGAAGCCCAGCTCCTCCAGCTCCGCGGCGGCCTCGGCGCGCAGGGCCGTACTCCAGACGCCGTACCGTCCGACGGACTGCTTCAGGGCTGCCGTGCTGTCGTTCATAGTGCTCCGATCCCTCCGGTGGGCGTGGTGATCAGCGACCTGACGAGTCCCCGGATCATTCCCCGAGGAACCGCTCCAGCGCCTCCACCACCAGTCGGTGGTCCTGCAACTGCGGCAGCCCGGAGACGGTCACCGCGCCGACCACGCCGACCCCCTCGACGGTGACCGGGAAGGAACCGCCGTGCGCCGCGTAGCGGTCCGGGTCCAGCCGGGAGGACTCCTCGAAGGTCGTGCCCTTGGCCCGGAACCGCGCGCCGACCAGGTACGACGCCGAGCCGTACCGCTCCACCACCCGGCGCTTGCGGACGATCCAGGCGTCGTTGTCGGGGGTGGAGCCGGGCAGCGCCGCGTGGAAGAGCTGCTGGCCGGCCCGGTGGATGTCGACGGCGACCGGAGCCTGCCGCTCGCGGGCCAGCTCCACCAGCAGCGAACCCAGCGCCCACGCGTCCGCATGGGTGAAGGAACGGAAGACCAGCCGGCGCTCCTGCGCCTCCAGCTCGGCCACCGACGGGGTCAGTTCGGGCGTGGTCACAGCGCCACCACCTGTCCGTCGCGGGCCGAACGGCGGGCCGCCTCCAGTACGTCCAGGGCGGCCGCCGCCTCCCGGGCGGTCACCGGGTTCGGGCCGCCGCGCAGCAGGGCCTCGGCCACCGCCGCGTAGTAGGCGGGATAGTCGCCGGGCAGCGTCGGCTCGATGCGGCCGCCGCCGGTCAGCGGGGACTGGCCGGCCCCGACCCGGCCCCACAGCGACTCGTCCTCCTCGCCCCAGCCGCGGCCCGGCCGCTTGCCCTCGCGCAGCGCCGCCTCCTGCGGGTCCAGGCCGTACTTGACGTACCCGGCCGCCGAACCGAGCACCCGCAAGCGCGGGCCGAGCTGGGCGGCGGTGGCGGAGACGTGCAGGTGGGAGCGGACCCCGTTGGCGTGGGTGAGCGCCAGGAACGTGTCGTCGTCGGCCGCCGCGCCCGCGCGCCGCACCAGCGACTCGGCGTAGACATGGGTGACCGGGCCGAACAGGACCAGCGCCTGGTCGACGACGTGGCTGCCGAGGTCGTACAGCAGACCTCCGATCTCTGCCGGGTCGCCGGACTCCCGCCAGCCGCCCTTGGGCTGCGGCCGCCAGCGTTCGAACCGGGACTCGAAGCGCCATACGTCGCCCAGGGCGCCGTCGTCGATCAGCCGCCGCAGGGTCAGGAAGTCGTTGTCCCAGCGGCGGTTCTGGAAGACGGAGAGCAGCAGGCCGCGCTCCTCGGCCAGCGCGGCCAGCTCGCGCGCCTCGGCCGCCGTACCGGCCAGCGGCTTGTCCACCACGACCGGCAGCCCGGCCTCAAGCGCCTCGGTCGCGAGCGGGACGTGCGTCTTGTTGGGGGAGGCGAGGACGACCAGGTCCAGTTCGGCGGCGCGGGCCAGCAGCTCGGCCGGGGAGCCGGCGACCCGCACGTCGGGGAACTCGGCGCGGGCCTGCCGCTGCCGCTCCGGGCTCGACGTGGCCACCGTGTCCAGGACGAGCCCCTCGGTGGCGGCGATCAGCGGGGCGTGGAAGACGGAACCCGCGAGGCCATAGCCGACGAGGCCGACGCGGAGGGGAGGAGTACCAGTCATACGTCCACTTTGGCAACCGTGTTGCCAAAGTGCAAGCAGGAGGCAGAATGGCGGCGTGAACAGCACGAACGGACCCGGACCCGACCCCGGCCCGCGGGCCGCGCGCGGCCGCGGCACCGCCCTGGTCCTGGACCTGCTGCGGGCGGCCGGGGCGGCGGGCATCAGCCGGCTGGAGCTGGCCGAGCGGACCGGCCTCACCCCGCAGGCGGTCAGCAAGATCACCGCCCGGCTGCGAGCCGACGGCCTGGCCGCCGAGGCCGGCCGGCGGGCGTCCACCGGCGGCAAGCCGCGTACGGTACTCAGGCTGCGGCCGGAGGCCGGCCACGCGGTCGGCGTGCATCTGGACCGGGACGAACTGCGGGCCGTCCTGGTCGACCTGGCGGGCACGGTGACGGGGGAGCGGCGGGCACCGCTCGACCTGGGCGCGGGCGCCGCGGCGGTGCTGACGGACGTGGCCCGCGCGGTGACGGACCTGGTCACGGACGTACTGCGGACCCCGGCGCCGCCCACCCTGCGCGGCGCCGGCGTCGCCCTCCCCGGCCCCCTGGACCACACCCGGGGCGTGCTGCACCGGGTCACCGGCTTCCCCGCCTGGGACGGCTTCCCGCTGCGCGCCGCGCTGGCCCGGCGGCTCGGCGTGCCGGTCGTCGTGGACAAGGACACCAACGCGGCGGCGCTCGGCCTCGCGGTCGGCGGCGAGCCCGGCTCCTTCGCCTACCTGCACCTGGGCACCGGGCTCGGCGCGGGGCTGGTGTTCGACGGGAGCGTGTACCGGGGGGCGCGGACCGGGGCGGGGGAGTTCGGGCACCAGGTGCTCCAGCTCGACGGGCCGCCCTGCCCGTGCGGCGCCCGCGGCTGCGTGGAGGCGCTCTGTCTGGCCGCCGTGGCCCGCGGCGACCTGGCCGAGGCGGCCCGGGTGCTGGGCACCGGCGCCGCCAACCTGGCCGGGTTGCTCGACATCGACCTGGTCCTGCTCGGCGGCCGTACCGTCACCGGGGCGCCGGACGCGTTCGTCGCCGGGGTCGGCGCCGTACTGGACGCCCGTGCCCGGCGCGCGGGCGGCCGCGCGGACGCCGTACCGGTACGGGTGGCCCCCGGCGGGGCGCGCGCCATCGCGGAGGGCGCCGCACAGCTCGTCCTGGCGCCGCTGTTCGGGCGGGGGGACGCCTGACGGCCGGCGGTTGCGCCGGTCGGCGGTGCGCACTACGTCCGTCCGGAGGGGGCGCCGGAGTGGCACCCCCCATCCGCCCGCGTCCGGAACGCTCATGTGTTCATGCGACTGTGTGCACCCGTGTCACCCTGCCTGGTGGCGGCAGCCGCCCTCCTCACCGGTCCGGCGCCCACCGCCGCGGCCCAGGCGCCCGCCCCGCTCCCCGCCTGCACCGCCCCCGACGACCACACCTTCCCGCTGACCACCCGGGTGCACGGCGGCCCCGCCGCCTACCCGGCCGGCGGCGGCCCCGGCACCTGGTACCTGGACCTCACCAACACCACCGACCGCGTCTGCTCCGGCATCCACCCCGTCGTCGTCCTCACCGACGCGCGCCGCACCCTGCGGCCCGCGCAGGCCCGCCTGGAGTTCCGCGACGGCGGCGGCGATCCGCGTCCCGTCCGTTTCGAGGAGACCGACGCCGACGAACTGGTCGGGGTACTCGGCGGCTTCCCCGGGTTCACCGTCGACGCCGGGCGGACGGTCCGCGTCGAACTGCGGCTCGCCTTCACCCCGGACGCCGGGCCCGGCCAGGTCACCGCGGCCGCCGCCGTCGTCCAGCGGCGCGCGGGCGACGGCGAGTGGATCGGGCAGTCGCAGGACTACCGGTTCGACGTCACGGCGGCCGCCGGGACCGACGCCTCCGGCACTCCCCCTGGCATCGCCCCGCCCACCGCCGCCGCCTCCCCGCCCGGCCACGAACTCGCCGGCACCGGACGGACCCGGACCTACGCCGCGCTGGCCCTCGGCGCGCTGTTGGTCGCCGCCGGCAGCACCGCCGTCGCGCTGGCCCGCCGGCGCCGCTGACCGGCCACCGCGGGACCCGGTCACCACCGCCGAACTCCGCGCGGCCGGCGTCCTCCCGGTCCCCCGCCCGGCCCCGCACTGGCCCGCCGGCGCCGCTGACCGGCCACCGCCCCGCAGCCGGGGTCTGCGACGATCCTCCGCGTGGACTACCCGAACGACCAGGCCCCCGGCGCCCCCGTCCGCTCCGGCATCCCGGAGCACGGCCGCGTACCGAAGTACTACGCCGTCAAGGCCCGCATAGACCGGCTCGTGGACGACCTCGGGGAGGGCGCCCCGATCCCCACCGAACGCGACCTCGCCGAGCGCTACGAGGTCGCCCGCGAGACCGTCCGGCAGGCCCTGCGCGAACTGCTGCTGGAGGGCAAGCTGCGCCGGCAGGGCCGCGGCACGGTGGTGGCCGGCCCCAAGCTGGCCCAGCCGCTGTCGCTGGCCAGCTACACCGAGGGGGTGCGCCGCCAGGGCCGTACCCCCGGCCGCGCGCTCGTCACCCTGGACCGCTTCCCCTGCCCGGGGGCGCTGGCCGCCGAGACCGGCCTGATGCGCGGCGAACCCGTCTGGCACCTGGAGCGGGTGCTGCTCGCCGACGACGAGCGGGTCGGCCTGGAGAGCACGTACGTCGCCGTGGCCCGGGTCCCGGACCTGGACCGCGACTTCGACCCCGACTCCTCCTTCTACGCCTACCTCGACCGCCACGGCATCGGCTTCGGCAGCGCCGACGAACGCATCGAGACGGTCCTCGCCACCCCGCGCGAGGCACTGCTCATCGGCACCCCGCCCGCCCTGCCGATGCTCCTCATCCACCGCGTCTCGCGCGACACGGACGGGGGCCCGCTGGAGCGGGTGCGGACCCTCTACCGGGGCGACCGGTTCTCGTTCACCACCCACCTCGGTAACGGATAGATAACGGGTCTAGCCCAAACGTGATGGCCGGTTCACGCTCTCGTTGTCAGCCGGATTCCTCCGGTTCCCCGATGGCGAGGAGCGTGACCGACGTGAGAGTGATAGTCGTCGGAGCCGGCGTGGTGGGCACCATGCACGCCTGGCACGCAGTCAACCGCGGCCATGAGGTCGTACAGATCGAGCGCGAGGCGGAGGCTCGCGGCGCCTCGTTGCGCAATTTCGGCCAGATCTGGGTGAGCGGCCGGGCGGCCGGTGCGGAACTGGCCACCGCGCTGCGGGCCCGCGAGCTGTGGGCGGAGCTCGGCGCCCGCCTCCCGGCGCTGGGCTTCCGCCCCAACGGCTCCCTGACCCCGGTCCGCGGCGCGCTCGAACTCGCCGTCGCCGAGGCCGCCGCGGCCCGCCCGGACGCCGCCGCCCGCGGCTACCGGCTGCTCACCCCCGCCGAGGCGCGGGCCGTCAACCCGGCGCTGCGCGGCGCGTTCGACGCCGCCCTGCACTGCGAGCGGGACGCGGCCGTCGAACCCCGCACCGCCCAGCTCGCCCTGCGCGCCGAACTCCTGAAGTCCCCGGCGTACACCTTCCTGCCCGGCCGCGAGGTCCGCGACGTCATCGGCGAGCACGCCGTCCGCGACGACCACGGCGACACCCACACCGGCGACGCCGTCGTGCTGTGCACCGGCGCCTGGCTCGGCGGCCTGGTCCGCGAACTCGCCGGACCGGAGCTGCCGGTGCGCCGGGTCCGCCTCCAGATGATGCAGACCGCCCCGCTCGGCGAACCGCTCACCACCTCGGTCGCCGACGCCGACTCCTTCCGCTACTACCCGGCGTACGCCTCACCCGCCCTGGACGCGCTGAACGCCGCCCAGCCGCAGCCGGCCACCGCCGCCGAGCACCGGATGCAGCTGCTGATGGTGCAGCGCGCCGACGGCGGGCTGACCATCGGCGACACCCACGAGTACGAGCACCCCTTCGCCTTCGACACCCTCGAAGACCCCTACGAGCACCTCACCGGCGTCGTCGAGTCCCTCCTCGGCCGCCCGCTGCCGGCGATCCGGCGCCGCTGGGCCGGGGTGTACGCGCAGTGCGTCGACCCCCGCCGGGTCGTGCACCGCCAGCGGGTGCGCGACGGCGTCTGGCTGGTCACCGGGCCCGGCGGGCGCGGCATGACCTGCGCGCCCGCGATAGCCGAGACCACCGCGAACGAACTGGGCTGGTGACACCTGTGTCCGCTGAGAACATCCGTCTCGTCGTCCTCGACATGGCCGGCACCACGGTCGCCGACGGCGGCCTGGTCGAGCGCGCCTTCGACACCGCCGCCCGCGCCCTCGGCGTCGAACCCGGCACCGCCGACCACACCGAGAAACTCGACTACGTCCGCGCCACCATGGGCGAGTCCAAGATCTCCGTCTTCCGCCACCTGTTCGGCACCGAGGAGCGCGCCCAGCGCGCCAACGCCGCCTTCGAGCAGGCGTACGGCGACCTGGTCGACGCCGGTCTGATCGCCCCGGTCCCCGGCGCCCGCGAGGCCATCGAGGAACTCTCCGCCGACGGCCGCACCACCGTCCTGACCACCGGCTTCGCCCGGGTCACCCAGGACGCCGTCCTGGACGCCCTCGGCTGGCGCGACCTGGTGCCGCTCACCCTGTGCCCGGCCGACGCGGGCGGCCGCGGCCGGCCGTACCCGGACCTGGTCCTGGAGGCGTTCCTGCGCACGCAGGCCGCCGACTCCGTACGCGAGGTCGCCGTCGTCGGGGACACCTCCTACGACGTGCTCAGCGGCGTCCGCGCCGGGGCCGGCCTGGTGGCCGGCGTCCGCACCGGCGCGCACCGCGACGACGCGTTCCGCGCGGCCGGCGCCGGCCACGTCCTCGACTCGGTGGCCGCGCTGCCCGCCCTGCTGCGGGGAGCCGGCTGATGGGCACCACCGGTATCCGCTTCGACGGCGTGACCGTCGCCTACGACGGCAACGTGGTCCTGGACGCCCTCGACCTCACCGTCGCGCCCGGCGAGGTCATGGCGCTGCTCGGGCCGTCCGGGTCCGGCAAGACCACCGCGCTGCGGGCGGTCGCCGGGTTCGTCCGGCCCGCCGCCGGGCGGGTCCTCCTCGGCGACCGCGACGTCACCGGCCTGCCCCCGCACCGGCGCGGGATCGGCATGGTGGTCCAGCAGTACGCCCTGTTCCCGCACATGAGGGTCGAGGACAACGTCGGCTTCGGGCTGCGCGCCCGCAAGGTGCCCCGCGCCGGGATCCGGGCCCGGGTCGCCGAGGCGCTGGAGCTGACCGGCATGGCCGGCCACGCCCGCCGCCACCCGCGCGAACTCTCCGGCGGCCAGCAGCAGCGGGTCGCCATCGCCCGCGCGCTCGCCATCCGCCCGGACGTCCTGCTCCTCGACGAACCGCTGTCCGCGCTGGACGCGCAGTTGCGCTCCGGGATGCTCGCCGAACTCGCCCGGCTGCACCGCGAACTCCCCGGCATGTCGATCCTCTACGTCACCCACGACCAGGTCGAGGCGCTCACCCTCGCCGACCGGATCGCCGTGCTGGACCGGGCCCGGCTGCGGGCCTGCGGGACACCGCGGGAGCTGTACCGGGCGCCGACGGACGCGTTCACGGCGTCCTTCGTGGGCGGGGCGAACCTGCTGCCGGTCACGGTGGGCACCGGCGGCGTCGACTTCGCGGGCACCGAGGTCGACGTCGACACGGCGGGGGCGGCGGCCGGCGCGCGGGCCACGCTCTGCGTCCGGCCGCACCTGGTCGGCATCGGCGCCGGCCCCAACCGGCTCACCGGCACGCTGGCGGAGCTCCAGTGGCGGGGCGCGACGCATCGGCTGTACGTCGACGTGTCCGGTCATCGGGTGATGGCCGACGTGCGGGAGTTGCGGGAGCCACCGGTTCTCGGCGCGGACGTGACCTTGCACTTCGCTGCGGAGGACGCCGTACTGCTGCCCGCGGGGGTGAGCGCCGATGACCAGTGAACCGGCGCCGTCCGCTGTGCCCACCCGTTCCGCCCTGCGGAACGCCTGCCCACAGCGGTACCTCCTGGCCCTGCCCCCCGTCGCCGGGCTCGCCCTCGTCTTCCTCTACCCCCTCGCCCTCGTCGTCCAGCAGTCCTTCCAGCCGGACACCGGAGGCACCTCCGTCCAGCCCTACGTCGATGTGTTCGCCTCGGACGCGTTCCGGTCCGCGCTGTGGACCACCGTCTGGCTGGCGGTCGCCGCCACCGCCGGGTGTCTGGTCCTCGGCTTCGTACTCGCCCTGGTGATCGCCTTCGTGCCGTTCCCGGGAGCGCGGGCGGTGGCGAGGTTCATCGACGTCTTCCTCTCCTTCCCGTCCTTCCTGATCACCCTCGCCCTGCTGTTCGTCTACGGCTCGGCCGGCATGGCCAACGGCCTGTGGACGGACGTCACCGGCGCCGCCGAGGGCCCGTTCCGGTTCCTCACCACACCGTGGGGCGTACTGCTCGCGGAGATCACGTACTTCACCCCGTTCGTGATGCGCCCGCTGCTCGCCGCGTTCGCGCAGCTCGACACCGCCCAGCTGGAGGCGGCCAGTTCACTGGGCGCCCGCGCGCCCCGCGTCGTGCGGCGGATCATCCTGCCAGAGGCGCTGCCCGCGCTCGCGGCCGGCGGCAGCCTGGTCCTGGTGCTGTGCCTGAACGAGTTCGGCATCGTGCTGTTCACCGGGGCGAAGGGCGTCACGACCCTGCCCACGCTGGTCTACGGCAAGGCGATCCTGGAGTCCGACTACCCGGGCGCCTGCGTGGTCGCCGTCGTCAACGTCCTGATCTCCGTGGGCCTGTACGCCCTCTACCGGGTGGTGAGCCGCCGTGCTGGTGCATAGCCGCCGGGCCAGGTGGGCCCTCTGGACGGTCTTCCTCGTCCTCTTCCTGCCCCTGTTCGCCCTGCCTCTCCTCGTCGTCCTCGGCGCCTCCTTCGCCACCCACTGGTCCAGCGTCCTGCCGTCCGGCCTCACCACCGCCAACTACCGGGCGGCCACCCGCGGCGAGTCCCTCCAGGCCCTCTCCACCAGCCTGGTCACCGCGCTCACCGCCAGCGTCCTGGCGCTGACCGCCGGCACCTGGGCGGCGCTCGCCGCGGCGGCCCTCAAGCCCCGGTACCGCAAGGTGATGGACGCCCTGTTCGTGCTGCCGGTCGCCGTGCCCTCGGTGGTCGTCGGCCTCGCCACCCTGGTCGCCTTCTCGCAGCCGCCGTTCCTCCTCAACGGCACCCGCTGGATCGTGATCACCGCCCACACGGTCCTGGTCACCGCGTTCGCGTACCAGTCCGTCTCCGCCGCGCTCACCCGCCTCGACCCGGCGTACGAACAGGCCGCCGCCTCCCTCGGCGCGCGCCCCGCGTACGTCCTGTGGCGGGTGAAGCTCCCCCTGCTGCTGCCGTCCCTGACCGCCGCCGCCGGCCTCTGCTTCGCGCTCTCCATGGGCGAGCTGAGCGCCACGATGATGCTCTACCCGCCCGACTGGACCCCGCTGCCGGTGCTGATCTACGCGGCCACCGACCGCGGCGCCCTGTTCACCGGCTCCGCGCTCGCCGTGGTCCTGATGGCGGCGACCCTGCTGGTCCTGTTCGCCGTCTCCCGCGTCCGCACCAAAGCCTCGTACCGCTAGCCGAGCCCGTTCAAGAAGCGCAAGGAGTCCACCTCGCCATGCCCAAAAAGCCCTTCCTCCCGCTCACCGCCCTCTGTCTGCTCGCCCTCCCGCTCACCGCCTGCGGCGGCAACTCCGCCGCCTCCGACGCGAACGTCGTCACCGTCTACAGCGCCGACGGCCTGCGCGGCGAGAACGGCGACGGCTGGTACGACCAGGTCTTCAAGGACTTCGAGAAGAAGACCGGCATCAAGGTCGAGTACGTCGAGGGCGGCTCCGGCGAGATGGTGCAGCGCGCCGTCCGGGAGAAGTCCAACCCGCAGGCCGACGTCCTGGTCACCCTGCCGCCGTTCATCCAGCAGGCGGACACCAAGGGCCTGCTCCAGAAGTACGCCCCGAAGGGCGCCGAAGCGGTCAGCGACGCCGACAAGGCCGCCGACGGCACCTGGACCACCGTCGTCAACAACTACTTCGGGTTCGTCTACAACAAGAAGGCACTGAAGCAGCCCCCCACCACCTGGGACGACCTGCTGGCCGCCCAGTACAAGGACAAGCTCCAGTACTCCACCCCGGGCGTCGCCGGCGACGGCACCGCCGTCGTCGTCAAGGCGCTGCACGACTTCGGCGGCGAGCGGCAGGCGATGGCGTACCTGAAGAAACTCCAGGCCAACAACGTCGGCCCGTCGGCCTCCACCGGCAAGCTCGCCCCCAAGGTGGACAAGGGCGAACTGCTCGTCGCCAACGGCGATGTGCAGATGAACTACGCCCAGTCCAAGTCGATGCCCAACCTCGGCATCTGGTTCCCGGCCGGGGACGACGGCAGGCCCACCACCTTCGCGCTGCCCTACGCGGCCGGCCTGGTCACCAAGGCCCCGCACACCGCGAACGGCAGGAAGCTCCTCGACTTCATGCTGAGCGAGCAGGCGCAGACCCAGGTCAGCGCGGTCGGCGGCGGCTTCGCGGCCCGCGAGGACGTGCGGGCCACCGACGAGAACGCCGTCGCCCTGGCGAAGCTGATGGACGGCGTGGAGGTCTTCGAGCCGGACTGGGCCGACATCGAGCAGAACCTGACCGCCTACGTGGACGCCTGGAAGTCGGCGACGGGCAGCTGAGCCCGGACGCTCACGCCCGCTCCAGCTCCCGCAGCCCGGCGTCGAAGCCGACGCGCGGCCGGTAGCCGAGGTCGGCGCGGGCGGCGCCGATGTCGTAGCTGCGGTCCCGGCTCATGTTGGCGACCAGCCAGGTGGTGAGCGGCGGCGGGGTGCGCCTGCGCAGCAGCCGCGCGCCGCCGTCCACCAGGGCCGCGAGCGGCGCGACGACCGAGCGCGGCAGGCTCCGGCTGCCGCTGACGTCGACCCCCTGGGTCGCCATCAGGGGGGTGAAGAAGTCACGGACCGGCATGGGGGTGCCGTCGGTGACGTAGTACGGCGCCCCGTGCCGGCCGCGGGTGAGGGCCAGTACGGCGGCGTCGGCGAGGTTGCCGACGTGCACGAAGTCCATGAGGTGCCGGCCGCCGTCGATCCACGTCCACTGCCCCTTGCGGGCGGCCTCGACCGCGTCGGCCATGGTGGTCAGCCCCGGACCCCAGATGAACGGCGGCCGCAGGATCACCAGGGTCATGCCCGGGGTCGCGGCGGCGCGCAGCGCCTGCTCGGTCTCCAGCTTGACGCGGCAGTAGGCGATGGCGGGGGTGCCGTTGTCGGTGTGCTCGTCGACCACGGCGGCCCGCTGGCTGCCGATGGACACCCCGGCGGCGCTGATCAGTACGAACCGGGACACGCCGGCCGCGGCCGCCGCCGCGTGCAGGGCGACGGTCGGCTCCAGGTTGTCGGTGCGGAAGCCCGCGTCGGGCCCCCAGAACTCCATCCGGGCCGCGGCGTGCAGCACGGCGTCGGCCTCGCGCAGCCGGTCCTGCCAGGCCGCGGGCGCCGCCAGGTCGCCGCGCACCGGCTCCGCCCCCACCTCGGCCACCTTGCGCTCGCTGTCGCCGGACCGGGCCAGGGCGAGCACGGTGTGCCCCTCGGCCCGCAGCCGCCGGATCAGATGCCGGCCGACGAAACCACTGCCGCCGGTGAGAAAGACACGCATGACAGGACTCCTCATCCCAGGGGGACGTTCAGCGCCTTGTGGGCGGCGACCGGATTGGCGTACTCGGTGATCCGCCGCACCCGCCCCCCGGCGCACTCGAACTTGAACACGTACACGTTCCGGTAGCGGGCGCCCGAGCCGGCCAGCTCGGCCGTACCGACGGACTCGACGAAGACGACGTCCCCGTCCGCGCCGGCGGTGACGCGCCGGTCGGCCAGCACCCGCCGGCTGGTTCCCCGCAGCAGGCCGGCGAAGAACCCGAGCACCTCGTCCCGGCCGGTCAGCACCAGATACGGGCCGACGCCGCCGTCGAAGGACAGCGCGAGGGTGTGCACGACGTCGGCGGCCAGGACGTCCGACAGCGCGGCCGGATCGCCGGCCTCGAAGGCCGCAAGATAGGCGGTGACGGCGGCGAGTGAGCCGGCGCGGGGCTCTTCGAGCGTGGGTGACACAGGAACTCCTCCTCGACGCGCCGGGCCCGACCGGGCCCGGCGGTGGATCCGAGGTCCACTGTGCGACCGCCCCCGGCGGGGCGGTAGAGGAGCATGTGTCCGCGGAGCGCCACTCCCTGGTTGCGGTCCCGCCCGGGTGCGAGCATGGGTGCATGGAGCGCGACCAACTGGCTGACTTCCTGCGCCGGCGCCGCGAGGCGATCCACCCGGGCGACGTCGGCCTGGCCCCCGGACCCCGCCGCCGCAGCCCCGGCCTGCGCCGCGAAGAGGTGGCGATGATCGCCGGGATGTCGGTGGACTACGTCTCCCGCCTGGAGCAGGGCCGCAGCAGCCGGCCGTCGGAGCAGTTGCTCGAGGCGCTGGCCCGCGCGCTGCGCCTGTCCGACGACGAACGCGACCACCTGTTCCACCTCGCCGGCCACCGGCCACCGCCGACGACCGGCCCGGCCCAGCCGGCCCGGGCCGGCCTGCTGCGGATGCTGGACCTGCTCACCGACACGCCCGCGGTGGTGCTGTCCGACCTGGGCGAGGCGCTCGCCCAGAACCGGGCGGCCCGGTTGCTGATCGGCGACCTGACCGGGCTCCGCGGCGACGAGCGCTATCTCGTCCACCGCTGGTTCACCGACCCCGCCGTGCGCGCCACGCACGCGCCCGAGCAGCACGAGAGCCACGCCCGCGCGCTCGTGGCCGACCTGCGCTCGGCGGTCGGCCGCAGTTCCGGCGATCCGGCCGTCGCCGCGTTCGTCGAACGGCTGCGGGCGCGCAGTGACGACTTCCGCCGGATGTGGGCCGAGCACGAGGTGGCGGTCAAACGGACGGACCGCAAGCGGCTGATCCATCCGCGGGTGGGCCCGCTGCTGCTGGACTGCGAGACGCTGGTCGGCGTCGACCACCAGCAGCGGCTGATGGTGTTCACCCCCGCCGACCACGAGAGCCGCGAACGCCTGGAGTTGCTCCAGGTGCTCGGCCTCCAGGAATTCTCCTGACCGGACCGACCGGACCGACCGGACCGACCGGCCTCAGACCAGATCCACCAGGTCCGCGATCGAGTCGACGACCTTCGTCGGCCGGTACGGGTACTGGTGGATGTCGGCCGTCGTGGTCAGCCCCGTCAGCACCAGGAACGTCTCCATCCCGGCCTCCAGACCGGCCAGTACGTCGGTGTCCATCCGGTCCCCGATCATGGCGCTGGACTCGGAGTGCGCGCCGATCACGTTCAGCCCGGTGCGCATCATCAGCGGGTTCGGCTTGCCGACGAAGTACGGGTCCTTCCCCGTCGCCTTGGTGATCAGCGCGGCCACCGACCCCGTCGCGGGCAGCGCGCCCTGCGGCGACGGCCCGGTGTTGTCGGGGTTGGTCGCGATGAACCGCGCCCCGTTGTTGATCAGCCGGATCGCCTTGGTCAGCGCCTCGAAGGAGTACGTCCGGGTCTCGCCGAGGACCACGAAGTCCGGGTCGGTGTCCGTCATGACGTACCCCGCCTCGTGCAGCGCGGTGGTCAGCCCGGCCTCGCCGATGACGTAGGCGGTACCGCCGGGGTGCTGGGTGTCCAGGAACTTCGCCGTGGCCAGCGCCGAGGTCCAGATGTTCTCGACCGGCACCTCCAGGCCGATCCGGTTCAGCCGGGCGTGCAGGTCCCGGGCGGTGTAGATCGAGTTGTTGGTGAGCACCAGGAACGGCCGCCCGGAGTCCCTCAGCTTCTTGATGAAGGCGTCGGCGCCGGGCACCGGCACACCCTCATGCATCAGCACCCCATCCATGTCGGTGAGCCACGATTCGATGGGCTTGCGCTCTGTCATGCGGGCGGACTCCTGCCGTGCGGCGGCCGTGCGGCGACCTGGGGATGGGCCTGTGGACGACCATGCTAAGCACCAAACCCGCCGGCGGCCCGCGTCGCCCGTTCGGAGCAGTCGGGCCCCCGCACCGGATGCGGCGGCCCGGCCACCGGGGGAGTCTCCAAGGTGACTGGAGGTACACGATGGGCTCACTGAAAGCCACTCTCTGTGCCGGGACCGCGCTGCTCGCGGCGCTCACCCCGGCCACGGCGTACGCGGCGGACACCGACGGGGTCCTGGTCACCCCGGCGGCCCCCGCCCCCGGCACCGACGTCACCCTCCGCGCGCCCGACTGCACCGAGAAGACCGCGGTGGCCGTCTCGGCGGCCTTCGAGTCCGACGTACGGCTCTCCCTGGCCAGCAGCGACGGCGCACTCGTCGGCGCCGGCCGGGTCCGCACCTCGGTCACCGCCGGCGCCTACGTGGTCAAGGTCCGCTGCGGCTCCCAGCAGCGCGAGGGCCGGCTCACCGTCGGGGACCGCGGCGACCGGCCCGACGAGGGCCGCACCCCCACCCCCGCCCACGCCTCTCCGGTCGCGCCCGTCGACGCGGGCGGCGGCGGTGCCGCGCGGCTGGCCGCCACGGACGCCGGCACCGCCCACGACCCGCAGGGCGAGGCCCGCCCGGACGGGCCCGGCACCGCGCACGCGGTCATCGGTCTGGTCCTCGCCGGCGTCGCCGCCGTGGCCGTCGCGCTGCGCAGCGCCCGCCGGAGCCGCGGAACGGACTGACCGGCCATGTCCGCGAGCGACCGCGAGCGCCCCACCGCCCCCGGCCGCCTGGTGACCGGCATCGCCTGGACGGTGCTGCTCCTCGGGCTGTGGCTGTGGGGCCGCGAGGCCACCGACGGCATATCCGGGCCGGCCACCGGCGACATGGCGGCGGCCGGCCGACCCCCGTACCGCTCCCTCCCGCCCGCGCACCAGCCGCTCGGCGGCGACGCCCCGCCCCGGCGCCTGGACATCCCCCGCCTCGGCGTGCGCGCCCCGGTGATCGGCCGCGGCCTCGACGCCAAGGGCGCCCTCCAGCCGCCGCCCTTCAGCCGCCCCGGCACGGTCGGCTGGTGGACGTCCGGCGCCACCCCCGGCGCGGCCGGCACCGCTCTGCTGGTCGGCCACGTCGACACCGCGACCCGCCCGGCCGTCTTCTACCAGCTCTCCACCATCGAACCCGGCGACACGATCCGCGTCCTGCGCGGCACCGCCGGCAGCGCCGAGGTCGCCGAGTTCACCGTGGACGACGTCCAGGTCCTCACCCGTGAGCGGTTCGACGCCCGCCGGGCCTACGGCCAGCACCGCTCCGGACGTGCCGAACTCCGCCTGATCACCTGCGGCGGCACCTTCGACCGGGTCAGCAACACCTACACGGCCAACGTGATCGTCTCGGCCTACCTCACCGGCACGGACGCTTGATTTCCAGGCCCTGCCCGGCCGACGGCCCACTCCCCCGAATGCCGCCGGCCGAGCCGGTCCTCGACCGCGCGCGCACGGATTGCGGGAGTAACCCGGCGACCACGCGGGAGGTCTGGTGGAAGAGAGCCGGGGGCCGGGGCTGTCTTGCCCCAACCACCTTAGAGCGTAGGGGCGTTCTGGCCTAGGGGGCACTCACGGCTTCCGGGAGACGTCGTGGCCGGCGGCGGCCGTATGCCAGGATTGACCCCTGGAACGAAGCGGGAACAGTGCACCCAAGGGGGGTTGGATGTACGGCAGCAGGGGGGCCGGGACGTTCGCCGCGACGCGCGCGTCCGCGGTGCTGCTGGGGGCGGCGCTGCTGGTCGCCGGATGTTCGTCGGGCGACGACGGGGACGACGGCGACCAGGGCAAGGACGCCGGCGCCGGCATCACGCAACAGCCCAAGGAGGCCGACCCGTTCTGGGTCAACCCGGACTCCACCGCGGCCCGGCGGGTCGCCGAGCTGGAGCAGGCCGGCCAGGACAGCGACGCCGCGCGGATCCGGAAGATCGCCGAGCAGCCGGTCGGCGAGTGGATCAGCCCGGAGAACCCCGAGGAACAGGCCCGCGGCTTCACCGAGGCCGCCGACGAGGCCGGCCGCACCGCACTGCTCGTCCTCTACAACATCCCGCACCGCGACTGCGGCCAGTACTCCCAGGGCGGCGCCGCCGACGGCGACGCCTACCGCAGCTTCGTCGACGCGGTCGCCAAGGGCATCGGCGACCGCTCCGCCACGGTGATACTCGAACCGGACGCGGTCCTGCACCTGGTGGACGGCTGCACCCCCGAGGAGTTCCACGAGGAGCGCTACGACCTGCTGGGCGGCGCCGTCGACACCCTGAAGTCCCTGGCCGACACCAAGGTCTACCTGGACGCGGGCAACGCCGGCTGGGGCGACCCGGACCAGATCCACGAGCCCCTCACCCGGGCGGGCGTCGACCGCGCCGACGGCTTCGCGGTCAACGTCTCCAACTTCTACTCCACCGACGACTCCCTCGCCTACGGCAAGCAGCTCTCCGCCAAGGTCGGCGACCAGCACTTCGTCATCGACACCAGCCGCAACGGCAACGGCCCGTACACCGAGGGCGACGAAACGGAACGCTGGTGCAACCCGCCGGGCCGCGCCCTCGGCGAAACCCCGACCACCCGCACGGCCGACCCGCTGGTCGACGCCTACCTGTGGATCAAGCGCCCCGGCGAATCAGACGGCGAATGCAAGGGCGGCCCGAAGGCGGGCGAGTGGTGGCAGGACTACGCCTTGGAGCTGGCGCGAGAGACATAGGGGCGCGAGGAACCGCGCACAGCACTACGACTTCCGGCACTGACTAAGGCACCCGCACCCACTGCGCCTTGCTCGGCACCCCGTCCCCGTCCGTCACGAACAGCATGTACCACCCCGACTGCACGAGGTTCTTGTTCTCGGGAACGGTCACCGTCACCTTGTCCCCGGACACCTCGTAGTCCAGCGCGACGGACCGCTGGTCCACGTCCGTGACGTGTGTCGACGCGCTCGGCCGGATCAGCCGCACCTTCTTGATGGAGGACGCGGCCTTCGACGTGAACGTCCCCGACTCCCCCCGGGAGATGCTCTCGGGTCCGTCCGACAGGTCGGGCCGCTCACCCCTGTACAGGTACGGCGGTGTGTAGATCTCGATCCGCTGCTCGAACGTCCCCGGCTTCGTGTTCGCCGCGTCCCCGTACAGCGAGTCCGACCCGAAGAACATCACCCGCCCGTCGGGCAGCAGAATCGACCCGGAGTGGTAATTCCGCCCCACCAGCGGATCGGCGACCCGGTCGAAGGAGTTCGTCTCCGTGTCGTACAGCCGCGCCTGGAGAATGTTGGAGTCGCCGCGCCCCCGGTAGTCCTGCGACCCCCCGGACACCAGCACACTGTCGTCGGGCAGCACGGACGCCTGCGGATACCGCGTCCCCTTCTCCAGCGAGGGCCCGTCCACGAACTCCGGACGGTCGGCCTTCAGGTCGACGATCCGCGTCTTCGCGCTCGACAGCTTGGACTCACCGACCCCGCCGCCGCCGATCACCATGTACTTCTGGTCCTGCGCCGGCGGCAACAGCACCGTCCCGGACGTCTCCATCCGGTCGGCGTCGCTCAGCCCGGGAATCCGGTCGAACTCGTTGGTCTCCACGTCCCAGACGCCCGGCTCCCGCCCGACGTCGTCGGGCCCGTACCCCGCGTTCGAACCCGAGTAGAAGATCTTCCCGTTCTGCGTCAGGAACAGCGCCGGATACGTCGGGAACTGCCGGGTCTTGTCGGTGTAGGTCCAGGTCTTGGTCTCGGGGTCGAACACCTCGTTCTTGCCCGGCACCAGCTGCCCGATGTCGTCGAGGCCGGAGACGCTGAGGATCTTGCCGTCGCTGAGCGTGGTGAGCGTCGGATACCAGCGGGCCTCGTGCATCGGGTCGACCTTGATGTACTTCTCGGCCACCGGGTCGAACTCGTACGCGTCCCGGATGCCCTGGAAGTCCTTCTTGTCGAGGGCGAGTTTCTCCGCGATGCCGTACGTGTTCTTCGCGTCGGTCCCGGACAGCCCCCGCACCTGGTAGTTGTCCTGGGTGCCGGTCTCGTACTTCGCGCCGCTCTTCTGCGCCTCGACATAGATCCGGCCGAGCCCCGGGTCGTTGCGCAGGAACTCGCCGGTCGTCTCGTCGAAGACCTTCTCGGCGCGCGGCACCAGCACCGGGTCCTTGGAGACGAACGTCTTGCCGTTCTCCTTGCCGGTGAACCTGGTGCCGGCCGGCAGGGTGATCGGCTGGTCCGGGTTCTCGTTGTGCACCACCATCAGCCCGCCGGCCTTGGTGACGTCACCCTTCAGCTTCTCGTACCGTTTGGTGCCGCCCGCGATCAGCAGATTGCCGCCTGCGAGCTGGGTGTGCCCGGTGCAGAACAGGTCGGTGGGCGTCGGCACCTTCTTGATGGTGCCCTTGACCGGGTCCCAGATCCGGGTGTCGAACTTCTTCGCGTCGAAATTGTCCGCGTTGTTGCCCGACCCGGCGACCAGCAGCACCTTGCCGGTGCGCAGCAGCGCCGCGTGAATGGTGTTCTGCTTGTACTCGTCCGGGAAGTCGACGATCTCCCAGCGGCCGTTCGCGGCCTTGTACTCCGGCTGGTTGATCTTGTACTGGTGGTATTTCTCGGTGCCGAAGCGGTACAGCCACGGCCCGTTCATCCCGGCCAGCGCGAGTACCACCACCGTGCCTATCGCGAGTCGACGGGCCCGACGGCGGCCGGCCTGGTGCTTCATTCCTTACGTCCCCCAAGTCCGCCCAGGGCGATCTGCATGGTCTGGTCGTCCGCGACCTGGCCGGACGCGGCCCACGTGGGGCGCTGCTGCGGCGCGTGCGGCCCCGGATACGGGGCGGGCACCGGGGCCTCGGGCGCGACGGCCGGCAGCTCCTCGGCAGCCGGACCCGCCGCCTTCCGCAGCTGCCGCAACTGGTGCCGCCACGCGAACATCGGCGACGCCGTGATCAGCAGCGCGAACGTGGCCCAGACGATCATCGCGGGGTGCGCGTGCCCGTACCCGAAACCGGCGGTGATCGAACCGCCGAAGATGACGATGAAGTACCAGTGGTACCGGAAGGTGCCGAACCAGGTGTCCGGGCTGACCGAGTCGCCCTTCGGGGTCACCACGAACTTGCTCTTGCGGCGCAGCACCGAGTCGATCAGCGCCTTCGCGTACAGCGGTGCCGACAGGGCCGACATGATCATGCCCGCGACACCGCCGGAGCCCTCGGGCTCGTGCGGCGAGATGTTGTGCCGGCGGTTCCAGACGTACAGGCCGATCTGGAGCGCGGAGGCGTTGCCGTAGAGCATCAGCCAGACCGCCGGGTCGATGTTGACGCCGGAGGCGCCGAGGCCGAGGAACAGGGCGCAGCTCAGCGCGGCCAGTATCCAGTTCATGGCCGACATCGGATAGAAGATGATCATCATGGTGTAGTTGAAGAGCTTGCTCGGCGGCAGCGAGTACCAGCCCTTCCAGTACTGCTTGAGGATCGTCTCGTACGTCCCGCGCGACCAGCGCATCTGCTGGGTGAAGAAGTCCGTCCAGGCGTTCGGGCCCTCGCCGACCGCGAGCACGTCGGGGGTGTAGACCGAGCGCCACTTGCGGCCCGTCGCGGGATTGCGGTGCCGGTGGATCTCGAACCCGGTGGCCATGTCCTCGGTGATCGAGTCGTACAGCCCGCCGATCTGCTTGAGCGCCTTGATCCGCACCGCGTTGGAGGTGCCCACGAACATGGGGGAGCCGTAGCGGTTGCCGGCCCGCTGGATCAGGGCGTGGAAGAGGAACTGCTGCGACTCGGCGGCCTTGGTGACCGGGTTGTCGTAGTTGCCGTAGACCTGCGGGCCGATGACGAAGCCGACGTCCGGGTCGCGGAAGTAACCGAGCATCCGCTCCAGGTAGTTGGGCAGCGGCACGTGGTCGGTGTCGACGGAGGCGAAGTAGTCGTAGTCGTCGCCGTGCGCCTCCAGCCAGGCGTTGTAGTTGCCGTGCTTGGTCTTGGCGCGGTGCGGGCCCTTGGGCATGTTCCACTTCGCGACGCCCTTGCGGGAGAAGTGGTGCACGCCCAGCCGCGCGCAGACCGCCTTCACCTCGGGGTCGTCGCCCTCGTCGAGCAGCCAGACGTGCATCACGCCCCGGTGGCGTATCTTGACGGCCGCCTCCAGCGTCCTGGTCACCATCTCCAGCGGTTCCTTGCCGGGCACGAAGGAGGTGAGGAAGGCGACCCGGGTTCCGCTTTCGGGTACCACGGGCACCGGATCGCGGGCGACGAGCGTGGCGTGCGCGTTCGACAAAACGTTCGCACAACGGAACAGCTCGATCAGACCGATGGAGACGAGCATGACCACGTCGAGCGCGGGCAGCCAGTCGAACGCCGGGTAGTCCCGCTCGGTCCAGTGCTCGGGCTGGAGCAGCCAGACCAGCAGCACCACCGACAGCAGCGGCGCCGCGGCCAGCATCAGCGCCACCCGTATCCGGTGCGGCTCCTGGGAGAGCAGCGAGCGGTAGCGCACCCGGTAGGGCTGGTCCGGGTCCTCGGGCTGGGTGAGCGGACCGGCCAGCCGACTGTAGTGCTCGTAGTCGTAGCGCGGCAGTGTCCGCTTGATCCGGCGGAACGTGCCGGTGGTGGACATCCGATGCGGGACCACTCTGAGCTGGGTGGTCTCGGACGGGTCGAAGTCAGGCCCGGCGCCCGGCGGCGTCGACGTCATGAGTCATCCCCCCACACGCAGGTCACGCGTGTTTCGTCGCGTACAGCGCCCGCTGCCGGTGTTCCCCTGGACCGTCACAGGCGTAACAGTGGTGGATCGCCGTCACCACACCATCCACACCCTATAGACATGGAACGGCGCCCTTCCGGTTGCATGATGCCCCCTCGGCATCCGGCCCCCTGCGGCCCCTCGTCCCGCAGTACCGCCAACCGGTTCCGTGCCCCCCTGGATCCACCAGGGTTCTACGGCCGTCAGCATGATCGCAAGACGGGAAACGAGGTGTTTACCGGTCATACGCGCGAATTGCCGTGTCTGTGGAGATCAGGTGGAGAGGCCGGAAACGCCGAAGGCCCCTCGCTCTCGCGAAGGGCCTTCGGCTGTCGGTGCGCCGCCAGGGACTCGAACCCCGGACCCGCTGATTAAGAGTCAGCTGCTCTAACCAACTGAGCTAGCGGCGCCTGCTGACATCGACAACTTTACCCGACCCCGCGCGGTGCTCCGGACCACCGGCCGCCCGCCCGAGCGGCCCCGTACATCATTCGGACCGTCAACATGCGCGTCCCGCCCACCGTTGCGAAACTGACGCACGTGTACCGCAGCGGACAGGTCCGGCCGGAGTGTGAGGGGAATCGCATGGAGACGCCGGTATTCGAGGAGATCGACCCGGCGAACGACTGCGACTGCCCCGGCTGCCATCACTGGCGCCGGGTGCTGCCGCACGCCACCGCGGGCCGCGCCACCCCCGCCCGTCCGGCCGCCCGGCGGGCCCTGGTCGTGGCGGCCACCGCCTCCGCCGCCCTCGCCACCGGCGCGGCGACCGCCCTCCCGGCCGCCGCCGCCCACGCCCCGCAGCGCCCCGGCGTCCCCGCGGCCGACCGCACCGAGCCCCCCGGCAGCACGCAGGCCCCCGACCCCGACAGCACCAGCACCCCCGGCACCCCCCAGGGCAAGCGGACGCCGCTGCACGGTCCCGGTGGGGCGCCCGCCGTCCCGCCGGCCGGTGCCCCGCTCCCCGAGACCACCCGGGAGCAGATCATGGCGCGGGCCCAGACCTGGGTCGACGCGAAGGTGCCGTACAGCATGAGCGCCTACTGGTCCGACGGCTACCGGCAGGACTGCTCGGGCTATGTCTCGATGGCCTGGGGACTGCCGGCCAACGAGTGGACCGGCAGCCTCGGCACGTTCTCCGACCGCGTCACCAAGGACGAGCTCCAGCCCGGCGACATCCTGCTGTTCCACAACCCGGCCGACCCCGAGAAGGGCTCCCACGTGGTGATCTTCGGCGGCTGGACGGACTCGACGCACACCGAGTACGTCGCCTACGAGCAGACGCCCCCGCACACCCGCCGCAAGGCCACGCCGTACGCCTACTGGAACAACTCCGCCGGCTATCTGCCCTACCGCTACAAGGGCGTGGTGGCGTCCGCGGCCGGCGCCGAGCCGACCGCCTACCCGGGGACGGCGGCCTTCGGCCCCGGCGCGCACAACGCCTCCGTCACCCGGCTCGGCCGGCTGCTGGTCCGGCGCGGCGGCGCCCGCTTCTACGCCACCGGCCCGGGGCCGCGCTGGTCGGCGGCGGACCGGGCGGCGACCCGGGCGTTCCAGCGGGCCCAGGGCTGGCGGGGCGCCGACGCCGACGGGCTGCCGGGCCCGGCCACCTGGCGGCTCCTGGTGACCGGCAAGGGCGAGGACATCCCGCCCGCCGGGCCGGGGCACGCCGGGGTGCCCGGCTACCCGGGCCGGGCCGCGTTCCGCCCGGACGCGTCCGGCGACCATGTCACCCGGCTGGGCAGGCAGCTGGTCGCGAAGGGGTACGGCAGGTTCTACGCCTCCGGTCCCGGTCCGCGCTGGGGCGTCGCGGACCGCCGGGCCGTCGAGGCGTTCCAGCGCGCCCAGGGCTGGCGCGGCGGCGCGGCGGACGGCTTCCCGGGCCCGGAGACCTGGCGCCGGCTCTTCTCCTGACATTCCCCCTTCCCGACGTTCATGAGGCATCTGGCGCGGAGGCTGGAGCACGCATGAGTACGACCTCGACCACCACCCCACCACCCCCCGAGCCGGGCGGCCCGGCGGACGGACTGTCCCGTCCGGTGCGCCTCATCCAGAACGAGGCCACCACCGAGATCCCGGTCCACCTGCTCTTCAGGGACGACCCCGAACCGGCGCCGGTGCCGCTGCGCCCCGCGGTCGTCGGCCGCCGGCACGGCACCGGCGAGCAGCCCCGCGTCCGGCGCCCGGTGTCCAAGCCGCGCCCGGCCCCCGAGGTCGACCCGGCGCTGGCCGAACGCCCGGCCAGGGTGCTGCCCGGCGCGGCGGGCGTGCTGGCC
>NZ_JBQOUX010000085.1:0-34253 GCF_052216785.1 Streptomyces sp. JW3
GCGCCGGCCGGCGTGGCGCCGGCCGGCGTGGCGCCGGACGCCGTCGTGCTGGCCGGGCTGCCGGGCCGGGCGGGCGCGACGGCTGACTCCTGGGACGACGAACTCGACGTCCGCACCTCCTGCCCCACCCACCGGGCCGTGCTCACCGAGGACCGGGGGGTGCGGCGCGGCGCCCTGGACGCCGCGCTGCCCGAGCCGCTGCTGACCGCGGCCCATCACGCCGCGCTCACCGTCCCCGCCCTGCTGCTGGCCGGGGACGCCGACCCGCTCGCCGACCACGAGTCCCTGGCCCGCACCGCCGCCGCGCTCCCCCGGGCCCGCCTCTCACTGGTCCGCGGCGCCCACCATGACGTGCTCAACGACCTCCAGCACCGCTCGGTGGCCGCCGAGATCGTCACGTTCCTGGAGACCCTGCGCAACGAACTGCGGCCCCTGATCACGGTGGAGTCCAGCGCCTGGTGAGCGCCGCCGCCGACCGTTCCCTCCTCCCGCCTCCGGAAGGTCCCTCATGGCTCTCGTCCTCTCCGTCTCCGGCAGCCCCTCTCCCACCTCCCGCACCGCACGGCTCCTGCGCCACCTCGACGACCGGCTCCGGGTGCAGGGCCACGAGGTGGTCCCGCTGGACGTGCGCACCCTGCCCGCCGACGCGCTGCTCGGCGCCGACTTCGGCCACCCCGCGATCGTCGCGGCGACGGCCCTGTTCGAACGGGCCGACGGGGTGGTGATCGGCACCCCCGTGTACAAGGCGGCCTACTCCGGGCTGCTGAAGTCGCTGCTCGACCTGCTCCCGCAGTACGCGCTGGCCGGCAAGACGGTGCTGCCGCTGGCCACCGGCGGCAGCACCGCCCATGTGCTGGCCATCGACTACGCGCTGCGCCCGGTGCTGAGTTCGATGGGCGCCGCGCACATCGTGCCGGGCTGGTTCACCCTCGACCGGAGCATCGGCGTCGGCGACGACGGGTCGCTGACCGTCGCGCCGGACGCGGCCGGGGCGCTCGCGGAGGTCACGGACCGGTTCTCCGCGGTGCTCGGCGGCCGGACCGGCGCGCCGGTCCCGGCGGCCTGACGCCGTCCTGAGCCGGTCACGGGTCTGCGCCGAACGGGGGAGGCGGAGCGGTCCGCGGGAATCCGATGCCGTGAGCGGTCAAGCAATGACTAGGACACGTACGGAGTCGGAGATCGGTATGCCCCTGAGGAAAGTCCTGGCCTGTGCGCTCGGCGCCGCGGTCTGCACCGGCCTGCTGGGAACCGGCTGTGCCCCGGAGCAGCGGGACTCCGCCGCCCGGGGTACGCCCGTGCCCGGCGCCCCGCCGGAGCGCACGGCGCACCGCCCGCTCCCCGGTGTCGGGCCCGCGCTGCGCGGCCGGGTGCCGTCCGCCGCCCGGCAGGCGGTGGTGGTGCGGGGCACGACACAGGACGGCAACCGGGCCCAGGTGGTGCTGTACGAGCGGGGCGCCGACCACGGCTGGCGGGCGGTCGCCGGTCCCTGGCCGGCCCACAACGGGCTGCGCGGCTGGACCCGCGACCACGAGGCGGGCGATCTGCGCACCCCCATCGGCGTGTTCTCGCTGAGCGACGCCGGTGGCCGACTGCCCGCCCCGTGGGCCCGGCTGCCCTACGACGAGGATCCGCTGTACAACGCCGAGGGCACCGGTCACCTCGGTGAGCCGCTGGAGGGCTCGTTCGACTACGTGGTCGCCATCGACTACAACCGGGTGCCCGGCACCACCCCGCTGGACGAGACCCGGCCGATGGGCGAGGACAAGGGCGGCGGGGTGTGGATCCACGTCGACCACGGCGGGCCGACCAACGCCTGTGTGTCGCTGCGCGAGGAGCACATGCGGGTGCTGCTGAAGGCGCTGGACCCGGCCCGCGAGCCGGTCGTCGTCATGGGACCCGAGGCGGCGCTGAAGGAGTGACCGGGGCCGGCCCGGAAACCGGCTCCCAGCTGATCCGCGTACCGCACAGCGCCACCACGGCCGCCGACCCGGCGACCGCCCCCATGCCCCACGCCAGCGAACTGGCGTCCGCGATGAAGCCGATGAGCGGTGGTCCGGCCAGCAGGCCGGTGGTGCCCATCGCGGCGACCAGGGTGAGCGCGTCCGAGCCCTGCCGGGCCGCCGCCGCGTAGACGCAGGGCGTCACGGCGGCGATGCCGAGGCCGACGCAGGCGAAGCCGAGCAGCGCGGGCAGCACACCGCCGCCGAGCAGGGCGCAGGTCAGCGCGGTGGCGGCCAGCGCGCTGCCGAACAGGACGACCCGCCGGTCGCCGAAGCGGTCCCGCCAGCCGTCGGCGAAGAGCCGGGCGACCACCATCGCGCCGGACACCACGGCGATGCCGAGCGGGGCGAGCCCGGCCGACGCGTCGACGACGTCCTTGAGGTAGAGGGCGGACCAGTCGTTCATCGCGCCCTCGGCGACCGTGCCGAAGACCATCGCGCAGCACATCCACAAGGTGAGGGCGGTGGGCACGGTCCAGCGGCGGCGCGGTTTGTCGGCCACCGAATCCTGCGGCGTGTCGTCCGTGAGCAGTCCCGTACGGGCGGTCGCGCCCAGCGCCAGGAGCAGGGCGACGGCGACCGCGAAGTGGGCGGTGACCGACTCGGTCAGCGCGGTCATGCCGGAGGCGACCAGCGCGGCGAGCAGTGATCCGGCGCTGAACGTGGCGTGCAGCCGGGCCATGGTGGTGCGCTCGAAGCGCGCCTCCAGGGCCGCTCCCTGCGCGTTCATGGCGACGTTGAGACAGCCCACGAGCAGCCCGTCCACGCACATGACCAGCAGGGCCACGTGGTAGTTCGGCGCCGCCGCGAGGGCGAGCAGGAGCAGGGCCAGGCCGAGCTGGGAGAGCAGCGCGAGCCGTCGCGAACCGAGCCGTCGCATCAGCCAGGCGACCAGCGGGAAGGAGACCGCGGCGCCGACGCCGGCGGCCATCAGGAGCACGCCGACCTCTGCGGTGCTCAGGGCGAGGCCGGTCTTGACGGCCGGGATGCGCGCCGCCCAGGTGGCGTACTGGAAGCCGAGGGAGCAGAACAGCGCGGCGGCCGCCAGCCGGCCGCGGTGGAAGGGGTCGTGGAGTCGGGACACGGATCAGCTCACTTCGCGCGGGGCCGGCACCGGCCGGGACATGTAGACGGCGTCGGCGCCGTAGCCGACCGAGGGGACGACGTCCGGGTGCGGTGCGAAGCCGCGGGCCGACCAGAACCGGTCGCTGCCGCCCACGGCGACCAGCGAGATCCGCTCGTCGCCACGGGTCCGGGCGGCGCCGGTGAGCCGGCGCAGCAGGTGCCGCGCCAGTCCCCGGCGGCGCAGGGCCGGCGCGACGACGAGGTCGTGCAGATGGAGGTTGCCGGGCGGTACCGCGGCGGCGGGCCCGGTCCGGCCGAGGTCGGGGACGGTCAGCGCCGGGTACGGCAGGGCCAGCAGGTATCCGGCCGGGCGGCCGCCGACGTCCACGACGAAGCAGGTGCCGGGCGAGACGGCCGCCCGGGACTGGAGCGCGGCCCGCCCCTCGCTGAGGCCGAGCGGGGCGTAGGCGTCGTGCTCCAGTGCCACCACGGTGTCCCAGTCGGCGCCGGTGATACGGCGGACCCGTACGGGTTCAGTCATCGGCGCCGCCCGTGACGGTGTACGGCAGCGGGGCGAAGCCGTTGAAGCCGCGGGTGGTGTAACTGAGCGCGTAGGCGCCGCAGGACAGCACCCACACCGGGTCGCCGGAGGCCAGGGTGCGGGGCACCTGGACCAGGCCGTCCTGGTGGGAGTAGGCGTCGTCGCTGTCGCAGGTCGGGCCGGCGACCACGGCCGGGACGGTGGGGCCGGCCGGGTGGCCGGGGAAGACCAGCCGGTACTGGAGGGCGTCCATCTCGTAGAGGCCGTTGAACTTGCCGCAGCTCAGGTACAGCCAGTACCGGTCCGTCCCGTCCGGGCCCCGGCGCCGGGCCAGCCGGGCGACGTGCGCGCGCACCGCGCCGTGGTCGGCGACCAGGTACCGGCCGGGTTCGACGACGAAGTCCAGGGGGCCGCCGTGGGCCCGGCGCAGGGTGTCCATGCCGTCCCGGAGCACCGCGAAAATCTTGTCCAGCGGCGGGTCCAGGGGGGCGCCGTGCCGGTCGAGGTAGCCCCGCGCGGGCAGGCCACCGCCGAGGTTGACGTGGTCCAGGGCGATGCCCCGGGCGCGCAGGGCGCGCAGTACCTCGGCGAGGTCCTCCACCGCGGCCCGCCACGCCTCGGCCGTCATCTGCTGGGAGCCGACGTGCACGGAGAGCCCGGCCGGCACCAGTCCCGCCTGCCGGGCCCGGACCAGGACCCGGACCGCGTCGGCGGGCGCGCAGCCGAACTTGTGGCTGAGGCCCCACACCGCGCCCTCGCCGCCGGTCGCCACCCGGCAGAAGACCCGGGCGCCGGGCGCGTGGACGGCGAGCGCGGCCACGTCCTCCAGGCTGTCGGTGGCGAAGGTGCGTACGCCCAGGCGGTGGGCGGCGGCGATGTTCCGGTCGGACTTGACGGTGTTGCCGTAGTGGACCCGGCCGGCCGGTACACCGGCCCGCAGCGCCTGCTCGATCTCGGCGGGGCTCGCCGCGTCGGCGCCGGCGCCCGCCCGGGCCAGCGCGCCGACGACCTCGTCCACCGGGCACGCCTTCATCGCGAACCGGACCTGGACGGCGGGCAGTTCGCGGCGCAGCGTGGCGTGGGCGCGGACGATGCCCGCCAGGTCCAGTACCAGGCGGTCCGGGCCGGCGTCGGTGAGCGCGGCGGCGAGCGGTGCGCTGAGCACGCCCGGTGCCGTCCGCGTCGGCGTGTTCACCCGGGCTGCCCGGACGGCGCGGTGAGCGGGGTGGCCTGGGCGGCGGTCATCAGCGGCTGCCACGCCTCGGTGAGCAGCGCGAAGTCCGCCATGTCGTCGCGGGCCTCGTCCAGCAGCCGGTCGCGGCGGGCGGCCAGCAGGTCGGCGACGCCGGCCCAGCGGCCGCCGAGCCGCCGGTAGGCGGTGTCGACGGTGTCGAGGCGCCGGAGGTTCTCCGTCCGGTCCAGGCCGGTGCTCTCGCGGGCCAGCGCGGCGATCGTCGCGGAGCGGACCCGGCCGGTGCCGTCCAGGAGGGTGTCGCCGGCTTCGGCCATCCGGTCGTAGACGTGGTGGAAGTAGAGCATCGACAGCAGGAACTTGACGAAGCGGGTCTGGTAGGCGCGGAAGCCGTCGTCGGTGCGGCGTTCGGCGGTGTAGTAGTTGACGATGTGCCGGTTGTGCAGGACGCCGGGCAGCCGGGCGTCGTGCACCAGGTGGATCAGGAAGTAGTCGCTGCCGATGGTGTCCCGGGCCGGTGGCAGCGGGACGCGTTCGTGCACGCCGTGGAAGGCGATGTTGCACATGTCGACGCGCATCGGGTCGACCAGCGTCAGCAGCGCGTGGTCGGTGGTGAAGGGTGCGGTGCCGGCGCCCCGGAAGGACTCGTCGGCCAGTTCGCGGCGGGCGGCGGGCGTCCAGTGGCCGGGGGCCCACAGGCCGACCACCTCGCGGTAGACCTCGGGGTCGGCGGCGCGCATCTCGGCGATGTCGACGGAGAGTTCGCCCACGAAGGAGCCGCCCACCATCGCCACCGGCCGGTCCGCGTACGCCGCCGGCAGGTCGGTGGCGGTGACCTCGGCGTGTGCCGGGAGGCGGCCGAGGGCGGCCAGTTCGTGGTGGACGGGGAAGACGGTGCGGCCGGCCAGGCGCTGGTAGCGGCTGTCGGAGTCGCGGCGGTGCACGGACTCGCAGCCCAGCGCGGCGGCGATCAGGAAGGCCCGGTCGGTGCAGGCGCCGTAGGACAGGCCGTCGGGCAGCAGGAGGTCGAGGAGCAGGTCCGGCTTGGTGCTGCCGGAGCGGGTGACGACCCGGGTGAGGAAGGCGCGCTGGGCGGCCTCGTCGAGGTGGTGGACGGTGACGCGGGGGTGCGCGGGCAGCTTCCCGAGCACGGCGGTGTGTTCGGCGTGCACGGCGGGGGCGCAGGAGTCGAGGATCAGTACCTGGACGTCGACGTCGGCGTGTTCGGCGGCGTGGGCGGCTTCCGCGCCGAGGGCCGTGAGGGTCTCGGGGCAGGCCCGGTTGGTGGGCAGGGTCAGGCAGATGCTGCGCATGCGGCGTCCCCGGTGGCCTCGTCGGTGTCGCTCCCGTCGCGCCAGGACTTCAGGCCGAGCAGGCGGGCGCCCAGGTCGTCGAGTTCGGCGGTGGGGTACCGCTCGGCCTCGGGCCGGTCGATGTCGCCGAGCAGGGTGGCGTTCCACTCGGGGGTGGCCAGGGTGCGCCAGGACTCGATCCGGGAGCGGCGCAGTTCCTCGTGCTCCTCCAGCGCGGGCATCATCGACAGGTACTGCACGGCGCGCACCCCGCCGCCCGAGGTGTTGGGGGCGACGCCGTGGGCGAGCAGGCCGTTCCAGATCAGCAGGTCGCCGGCCTTGAGGTCGGGCCGCACCACGGGCAGTTCGGCGCGGTCGATGGCGGGCCGGATGGGGTCGCGGTCCGCGGGCTGGCGGGCCTTCCAGTTCTCGAAGCGGCGGAACAGTTCCGGGCAGCACTGGAAGCCGCCGTGGTCCGGCTCGGTGTCGTTGAGGGCGATGATGCCCTGCACCCGCTGGGGCAGCACGCCGAGGGTGGTGTCGATGTCCCAGTGCAGTTCGATGTCGAAGCCGCGGTCGCGTTCCTCGAGCAGGGCGCGGTCGCGGTTCTTGACGTTGGGCGGGTTGAGGTTGAGCCGGTCCAGGGTGACCCAGAGTTCCTCGCAGTCCCATACGTCGGCGAAGGCGTCGTAGACCCGCCGGGTCTGGCGGCTGTCCCAGATGAGCTGGTGGTGGTACGCCTCGACGAAGCCGTAGATGTGCAGTTCGCGGTCGAGGTCGGAGCGGTAGCGGCGCTCCTCGTACCAGGTCTCCGGGCGGTCGGGGCGCAGGCCCTGGAAGTCCCAGGCGAAGTCCAGCAGTCGCTTGGCGGACTCGGCGGGAATGGCCTGCTCGACGACGGTGTAGCCGTAGGTCTGCCAGTGCGCGAACTGCTCCTCGGTCAGCACCCGCAGCGGGCGGGTCTTCTCCAGGTCGCGCAGTTGGGTGCGGGCCAGGTAGGTGTCGGCGTCCGCGCTGAAGTAGGGGACGTCCGAGGCGGCTCGGTACAGGTAGGGGTCGGATGTGGCCATGTGGTGCTCCAAGTCGTCGCCGTCGCACCTGCCGTGGACGGCGGTCTGTGCGCGAGGCGTGCCGCTGTGCGCACGCGGGAGGGGGCTGCGGGGTTCCGCTCGGGGCCGGGTGGCGGAGCGGGAGCGGCGGACACCGGTCCACGGTGCCTCGCGCCGAACGTGGCCTCACAATGGACTAGACCAAGTGGCGGTGTCAACACCCCTGCCGAGCAGCGTCGTTGACCCGAATTCAAGATCCTCGGCCCCGGCTCCGCCCTTGACACACCTGGTTAGCCTGGGCGCATCGTGTGCTTGGTCCGTACCAGGAAAACACCCGAAAGGCGCGGCCGATGTCCTCCAGCAGCAACCACGGTGGCGCGTTGCGCCGGCTCGCGCTCAACGTCCTCCAGCCGGGCTTCGTGGGCACCGAGGCACCCGACTGGGTGCTGCGCGCCGTCGCCGACGGACTCTCCTCCGTCGTCCTCTTCGCCCGGAACATCGACTCCCCGGACCAGGTGGCCCGGCTGACCGAGCGGCTGCGCGCCGAGAACCCCGCGCTGATCGTCGCCATCGACGAGGAGGCCGGGGACGTCACCCGGATCGAGTCCGCCACCGGCTCCAGCCGGCCCGGCAACTTCGCCCTCGGCACCGTCGACGACCCGGAGCTGACCGAGGCCGTCGCCGCCGACCTGGGGCGGCAACTGCGCGCCGCCGGGGTGAGCCTGGACTACGCGCCCAGCGCGGACGTCAACTCCAACCCCGACAACCCGGTGATCGGGGTGCGGTCCTTCGGCACCGGTACCGACGTGGTGTCCCGGCACACCGCCGCCTGGGTGCGCGGGCTCCAGTCGGCGGGGGTGGCGGCCTGCGCCAAGCACTTCCCCGGGCACGGGGACGTGGCCGTCGACTCGCACCACGACCTGCCCGCCTATCTGGCCGGCCGCGACGAGATCGAGGCGCGGGCGCTGCCCCCGTTCCGGGCCGCCGTCGACGCGGGCGTGCGGGCGGTGATGAGCGGCCACTTGCTGGTGCCCGCCTACGACCCCGGCCTGCCGGCCACCCTCAGCCGGCGCGTCCTGCACGACCTGCTCCGCGGCGAGCTGGGCTTCGACGGCCTGGTCGTCTCCGACGCCATCGAGATGGCCGCGGTGACCCGGGCGTACGGCATCGGCGGGGCGGCGGTGCGGGCCGTGGCGGCCGGGGTGGACGCCGTCTGCGTCGGCGGCGAGAGCGCCGAGCAGTCCACCACCGAGCTGCTCGCCGCCGCGCTGGCCGGCGCGGTGACGGACGGGGAACTCGCCGAGGAACGGCTGGCCGACGCGGCACGCCGGGTGGCGGAGTTCGCCGACTGGTCGGTGAAGCTGCGGGAGTCCGGCGGCGACGCGTCCCCGGGCGCCGTCGGCATCGGGCAGCTCGCCGCCCGCCGGGCCGTCCGGGTCACCGGAGCCGGCCGGGACGCGCTGCCCCTGCCGTCCGCGCCGCACGTGGTGGAGCTGGCGCCGGCCACCAACCTGGCGATCGGCAAGGAGACGCCCTGGGGGCTCGCCGCCGCGCTGCGGGAGCGGCTGCCGGACACCACCTCGGTACGCGTGCACGGGCATGAACTCCGGGCCCGTACCGTCGCGTTGGAGGAGTGCGCGCTGCGCCCGGCGGTGGGGCGCCCGTTGGTGGTCGTGGTCCGGGACGCCGCCCGGCACGGCTGGATGAGCCGCGCCGTCACCGACCTGACGACGGCCCGCCCGGACGCCGTACTGGTGGAGATGGGGCTGCCGCATCCGCTCACCGAAGGCGCGGTGCAGGTCTTCACGCACGGCGCGAGCACCGCCTCCGGGGTGGCCGCGGCGGAGGTTCTGACCGGCGGCTGACCCGCACCGGCGGCGGGCCGGGCTCAGCCGACGCTCGACCGGCCCTGTCGCCAGTAGCCGTGGAAGGCGATGTCCGGCTTGGGCATGGACCACTCCCGCACCAGATGCCGGCGGACACCGGTGGCCAGCCGGGACTCGCCCGCCACCCACGCGTATCCCCGGCCCGGCCGCGGCTCGGCGCGCCGCACCGCGTCGAGGGCCGCCGCGCCGGGCCCGGCGCCGTCGCGGGCCAGCCAGTGCACCGTGACGCCCTCGGGCACCCGGAGGCCGGTACGGAAGTCGGCCCGCTCGGGCACCTCCAGGAACACGTCCCCGGTGAGGGAGCCGGGCGCGGCGTCCAGGATGGCCAGGATCGCGGGCAGCGCGCTCTCGTCGCCGACGAGCAACTGCCACCCGGCGTCCTCGGGCGGCAGGTAGGTGATGCCCATGTCGAAGACGCCGGCCGGATCACCGGGCCGGGCGCCCCGCGCCCACGCGGCGGCCGGACCGTCGGCGTGCAGCGCGAACTCGATGTCCAGCTCGCCGAGTTCGGGCCGGACGCGGCGGACGGTGTAGTTGCGCACCCGGGGTCTGCTCGCCTTGGGCATCAGCAGCACCTCGGCCATCCACGCCTCGCTGTCGCGGCTCGGCATCCGCAGCCGCTCCTGGCCCGCGCGGGGGAAGAACAGCCGTACCGTCTGGTCGCGGCCCATCGGTTCCAGGTGGGCCAGTTCCGGGCCGCCGAGGGTGACGGAGAGGAAGGCGGGGCTCAGCCGCTCGGTGGCCCGCACCGCCAGGGTGATCATGCGCCGGGTCCGGGGCATGCGCACTTTGGGCAGCATGCTCATGGGAGTCTCGCTTCCGTGTTCATGGGATCGGGTGCTCGGACACAGCTGGTCCGGTACGGCTCACAGGTCCACGACGAGCCGCGCCGAGCGGGCGCGGGAGACGCACGGGTACATCCGGCCGGCCGGGGCGCCGATGTCGTCGCGGTGGTCGGGTTCGCCGTCCAGGACGGTGAGTTCGCAGCTGCCGCAGACGCCCTCCCGGCAGCCCGCCGCCACCGTCCGGCCGCTGTGCGCGAGGGCGTCGAGCAGGGACCTGCCCGCCGGCACCTCGACCGTCCCGCCCGACCGGGCGCACTCCACCGCGAAGGCGGTGTCCGGACCGAACGCGCGGCGCACCGGCCGGAACCGCTCCGCGTGCAGCCGCCCGGCGGGGAACGCCTGCTCGGCGGCGGACAGCAGCGGCGCGGGGCCGCAGCAGTAGACCAGGGTGTCCGCGGCCAGGTCCGCGGCCAGCGCGCGCGGGTCGGGGCGGCCCTGTTCCCGGGTGGCGACGAGACGCACCCGGTCCCCGTACCGGGCCCGCAGGTCCTCCGCGAACGGCATCGCGGCCACCGACGGACCCACGTACACCAGCCGGGCGGGCAGCCCGGCCGCCGTCACCGCCCGCAGCATCGGCAGCACGGGGGTGATGCCGATACCGCCGGCCAGGAACAGGTAGCCCGGTGCGGGCCGCAGCGGGAAGTGGTTGCGCGGCGCCGACACCGTCAGGGCGCGCCCGGCGCGCAGGAAGCGGTGGACGTACTCCGAGCCGCCCCGGCTGAGGCGGTCGTGGCGGACGGCGATCCGGTAGGTGTCCCGGTCGGCCGGGTCCCCGCACAACGAGTACTGCCGGATCAGCCAGTTGGGCAGTGACACGTCGATGTGGGCGCCCGGCTCCCAGGGGGCGAGCGGTCCCCCGGTGGCCTTGAGGGCGAGGGAGACGACGTCCTCGGTGACGGGTTCGAGGCGGTCGACCACGACGGTCTGCTGGGTCTGCTCGGTCTGTGGTGCCATGGGGTTTCGGTGTCCTTGTGGGCCTGGGCGTCCGGTCGGCCTGGTCGGCCCGGTCAGTAGAGGTCGCGGTAGCCGTCCTCGAGACGGCGGTCGATGAACCCCGGATCGACGTCGAGGCCGAACTGGCCGACGGCGACCTCGCCGGCCGAGGGCATCTCGGCGGCGAGCGACTGGGCGGCGGGGTCCCACAGTCGGGACCGGATGAGCGCGCGGCCGCAGTGGAAGTACGCCTCCTCCACCTCGACCAGAATCGCCAGCACCGGTCGCCGGGCCTCGGTCTCCATCCGGGCCAGCACGTCGGGCTCGTCGGTGGGCCGGGCCCGGCCGTTGACCCGCAGCGTCTCCCGCAGGCCGGGGATGAGGAAGAGCAGCCCGATGCCGTCGTTCTCGGCGAGGTTGTGAAAGGAGTCGGCGATCCGGTTGCCGGGGCGGTCGGGGATGGCGAGGGTGCGGTCGTCGAGGACCTTCACGAAGCCGGGGTAGTCGCCCCGGGGCGAGCAGTCGGCGCGGCCCCGGGCGTCGGCCGTGGCCATCGCGAGGAACGGCGAGTGGGCGATGAACCGGCGGAAGAAGTCGTCCAGGCGGTCGGTCTTCTTCGCCGCGGCCATGGCGTCGGGCGCACCGAGCCGGGCCCGGACCTCGTCCGGGCGGACACTGCGGTACGGGGTGGCGGCATGCGTCATGAAAGGTCCTTCCGCGGGGCGGATCGGCGGCCGTCCTTGACGGCTCCGCCGCAGGTCATGACAGTATTGTGAGCAATTGTTCAGGTCGTCCGCCACTCGCTTTCGCGGCGCTGCCCAGGAGGTTGCATGACATCCGGCCGACGCGGTCTCGCCCCACGTAAACAGCCCCGTCAGGTGCGCGCCGAGCTGACCCGGCAGCGCATCCTGGACGCGGCTGCTCACATTTTCGAGGAGTACGGCTACGCGGCGGGCACCACCAACCGGATCGCCGAACGGGCCCGGGTGTCGATCGGTTCCCTCTACCAGTACTACCCGAACAAGGACGCGATCCTGGTGGAGCTGGTGACCCGGCACCTGGAAGCCGGTGAGGCCAGTGTCGCCCGGTACCTGGCCGAGGGGCTGCCCGAGTCGCTGGAGGGCATCCTGCGGGTGTTCGTCCGGGCGGCGGTCGAGAACCACGTCGCGGATCCGCAACTGCTGCGGGTGATGGCCGAGGAGGCGCCGCGGGCCCCCGAGCTGCTCGCGAAGGTGAACGCGTACGAGGAGGAGCGCGTCCGGTACGGCCGGGAGCTGCTGGAGCGCCATCCCGAGGTGCGGGTGACCGACACCGAGGCCGCCGCCCGGCTCCTGGTGACCACGGTGGAGCTGGTGGTCCACAAGATCTGCTCGGCGCCGGTGCCGCTGGAGACCGGCCGGCTGGAGGACGAACTGGTGGCCATGCTGCACCGCTATCTCACCGGCGGGGCGGCTGTGTCGCGCGGCGCAGGAAGCGGATGACCGGGTGGCCGGGGCCGTCGGTGACCTCGGCGCGGACGCCGTAGACACGTTCGATGAGGGACGGGGTCAGGACGTCGCCCGGGACGCCCTCCGCGACGGTCCGGCCCTCGCTGAGCACGAGGACGCGGTCGCAGTACATCGCCGCGAGGTTGAGGTCGTGCAGTGCGACGACGGTGGTGACGGGCAGGCCCACCACCAGTTCCAGCAGGTCCAGTTGGTGCTGGATGTCGAGGTGGTTGGTGGGTTCGTCCAGCAGCAGTTCGCGTGGTTCCTGGGCGAGCGCGCGGGCGATCTGGGCGCGCTGGCGTTCGCCGCCGGACAAGGTGTGCCAGGACTGGCCGGCCCGGTCGGTGAGGCCGGTGCGGTCGAGGGCGGCGGCGACGGCGCGGGCGTCCGCGGCCGATCCGGCCGCCCAGGGGCGGCGGTGCGGGACCCGGCCGAGGGCGACGACGTCCCGGACGGTCAGTTCGGTCTGGGTGTCGGCGTGCTGTTCGACGGTGGCGAGGCGGCGGGCCGCGCTCCGGCGGCCGACTTCGGCCAGCGGCCGGCCGTCGAGAGTGACCACGCCGGCGGCGGGGCGCAGCACCCCCGCCAGCAGTCTGAGCAGGGTGGACTTGCCCGACCCGTTGGGGCCGAGCAGACCGACCGTCTCGCCCGGGCGCGGGGCGAGGCTGACACCGTCCACCACGAGCCGCCCGCCGGCCCGCCGGCCCACGCGGTCGGCGCGCAGCCCGCCGGCGGCGGGGGCGGTTTTCAGGCCGGCCGCCTCCGAGTCGTTCACGACCGCCGCCTCCCCCGGTAGAGGACGGCCACGAACGCGGGTACGCCGATGAGGGAGGTCACCACTCCCACCGGGATCTCCTGCGGGTCGAGGACGGTACGGGCCAGGGTGTCCACCCAGACCAGGAAGACCGCGCCGGTCAGCACGGTGACCGGCAGCAGCCGGGCGTGGCCGGCGCCGGTGAGCGCGCGGGTGGCGTGCGGCAGCACCAGCCCGACGAAGCCGATCGCCCCGGCGCAGCTGACCAGGGCGGCGGTGAGCAGGGCGGTGGCGCACAGCAGTACGAGCCGGGTCCGGGCCACCCGCACGCCGAGGCTCGCGGCGGCCTCCTCGCCGAAGGTGAACGCGTCCAGGGTGGCCGAGTGGACCAGACAGACCACCAGTACGGCGGCCAGCACCCCGGCGCACAGCAGTACGTCGGTCCAGCCGGCCCCGGTGAGCGAGCCCAGCAGCCAGAACATCACGCCCCGGGTGGTCTCGGCGTCCGCCGACGTCAGTACCGTGAACGAGGTCAGCGCGGAGAACAGCTGCATGGCGGCCACCCCGGACAGCACGACCCGGTCGACGCTGCCGCCGAGGCTGTGGCTGAGCAGCAGCACCAGCGCGAAGGAGACCAGGGCGCCGACGAACGCCCCGGCGGACAGCGACACCGCTCCCCCGCCCACGCCGAGCACGATCACCGCGACCGCGCCGGTCGAGGCGCCGGAGGAGACGCCGAGGACGAACGGGTCGGCCAGCGGGTTGCGCAGCAGGGACTGCATGACCGCCCCGCACAGCGCGAGGCCCGCGCCGCACACCGCGGCCAGCAGGGTGCGCGGCATCCGCAGGTCCCACACGATGCCGTCGCGCAGCGGGGCCAGCGCGCCCTCGCCCAGCCCCAGATGGGCGGCGACCGAGGCCCAGACGTCGGCCGTGGAGATGTCGGCCGGTCCGATGGTCACCGCGACGGCGACCGACACCACGAGCGCGGCCAGTCCGGCCGCGGTGAGCAAGGGGGTCCGGAGGCCGGCCGGTATGCCGCTCACTTGGCGAACCCGAGGTCCCGCAGCCCTTCGGCCACCTTCTCGATGCCCTCCACGGTGCGGATGGACGGGTTCATCGCCTGCCCGCTGAGCAGCACGTACCGCTTCTTCCGCACGGCTGTGAGGTTGCGGGTGGCCGGGTTGGTCTCCAGGAACTCGATCTTGGCTGCGGCGGTCTCCGCGGTCTGCGACTTCCGGGTCAGGTCGCCGAGGACGATGACGTCGGGGTCGCGGTCGGCGACGGTCTCCCAGTTGATCTGGGGCCATTCGTCGTGGGTGTCGGAGAAGACGTTCCGGGCGCCGAGGGCGCGGGTGATGGCGCCGGGGGCACCGCAGCACCCGGCGAGGTAGGGCGCCTGGGAGTTGGCGAACCAGTACATGAGGGAGACGTCGGACACCGCCAGACCGTCCGTGGCCGCACGGACCCGTTCCTTGAGCCGCTTCACGAGCGCGTCGCCGCGCTGGTCGACGCCGAAGGCGCGGGCCAGGTCGTGTATCTCGCCGTACACCGTGCCGAGGGTGAGCGGGGTGGCGCGGGAGCCGTCGCCGCCGCTGTCGTTGTCCTTGCCGGCGCCGCAGTCGGCCGGGGAGACGTACGTCGGCACGCCCAGCTTCTCGAACTGTTCGCGGGTGGCGACCCCGCCGGTGCCGAGCGTGGAGACGAAGGAGGCGGTGACGAAGTCGGGTCCGGCGTCCAGGACCTTCTCGAAGGAGGGGGCGTTGTCGGCCAGCCGGGGCACCCCGGCGTTCGCCTTCGCCAGGTCCTTCGGCACCGGGTCGGTCCAGGTGGCGGTGCCGGCCAGCCGGTCGGCGAGTCCGAGGGAGAGGAGGATCTCGGTGCTGCCCTGGTTGAGGGAGACGGCGTGCCTCGGCGCCGACTTCAGGGTGACGGTGTGGCCGCAGTTCTGGAGGGTCACCGGGTATCCGGCGGCGGAGGCGCCTGCGGACGTCCCCTGCGTTCCGGCGGTGCCGCACGCGGTGAGCAGCAGCAGGCAGGTGGACAGGAGCGCGGCGGAACGGGGGGTGGAACGGAGCACGGGCATGCCTCGGGTGTCGGGGCTCTGGACGCGGAGCCTGGCCTGTGGTCGACCTCCGCGCGGGGCGCGGAGGTGCCAGCAGGTCTTCGGACTCGGGTTCGTCCGGACGAGGCGCCTTCCCAGGACGGTGCCCCGCCGTCGCGCGGTGCTCGTCCCAGTGGCATCAGTGCCCCGCCCGTCCCCCTCACCGCTGCGCGTCAGTTCCGGATTCGCACCGGATTCCCTGACCACCGGGGTGGTGGCGTGACTGGCCCCGACAGACTACCAAGCACCCTGGCCGGGGCGGTGCGGCGGGGCGACGGCGGCCAGCCGCTGCCGTATCCGCTCCGCGCCGACCGGGGTGCGCAGCGGCGCGGCGGTCGCGCAGCCCGGCAGTCCGACCTTGACCAGGGCGCTCAGCAGAGCCCGGGGGCCGCTGTCGATGTAGGTGGTGAAACCGGCCCCGCGCAGGGCGCGCAGGGCGCGGTGCAGGGCCATGGGTTCGGTGAGGTGGGCGGCGGCGGCGGTGCGCAGTTGGGCGGGGGTCGCGGCCCAGCGCCCCGCCGTGGTGTGCACGGCGAGCGCGGGCCGGGCGATCGGCTGGGCCCGCAGCAGCCCGCGGAAGGACCGGTGCACCTCCCCCAGCAGCGGATGGTGGAAGGCGGTGCGGCTGGCCAGCCGGGTCACCCGGTGCCCGCCGTCCAGCAGCGCCCGCTCCAGGTGCGCGAGCTGGGCGTCGGGGCCGGCGAGGACCACCTGGGCGGGCGCGTTGCGGGCGGCGATCCGGACCTGCGCGGTGCCACAGGTACGGATCAGGCGGGCCGCCCGGTCGGCGTCGGCGTCGGTGGCCACCATGCCGGCCGCCGGCAGTCCGGCGGTCCGCAGCAGCCGGTCCCGGACGCGCAGCAGTTGGACGCCCTGGCGCACCGTGACGGCCCCCGCGACGGTGAGGGCCGCCAGGTCTCCGACGCTGTGCCCGAGGACCGCGTCGACCCGGGGGCCGGCCAGGTCCAGCAGGACGGTGGCGGCGGCCACCACCGCGGCGTACGTGGCCAGGTCGAAGCCGAGGGGGTCCGTGCGCAGGAGTTCCTCGGGGCCGGGGGCGTCCTCCTCGGTGAGGAGCCGGCCGACGGGCAGGGCGCCGGGGCGGCGGCCTGGCGCGTGGGCGTCCACGGTCGCCAGCACCTCGGCGACCGCGGGCACCTCGCGCAGGTGGCGCAGGGCGCCGGGGAGGTAGGCGCCCTGGCCGGGACACATCAGTACGGTGCGGGGCCGATCCGCCGGCACCGCACCGCCGGCGGCGCTCAGGGGGAGAGCGGCGGTGGGCGGACCGCTCGCGGAACGGACGCCGGCGGGCGACCCGCTCGTGGTACGGCCGCTCACCGGCGGGCCGCTCACCGGATGTTGACTCAGGGAACGTTGCTGCATGGGACGCTGCCTCATGGGGCGTTGGCTCATGAACCGGTCGTGAAGGCCAGCGCGACGTTGTGTCCGCCGAAACCAATGCTGGTGCTGAGGGCCGCCAGCGGTCCCGCCGGCAGGGGTTCGGGGTCGCGGCCGACCACGTTCAGCTCGATCGCCGGGTCCACGCGTTCCAAGCTGCGGGTGGGCGGCGCGGTTCTGTCCCGCAGGGCGAGGACGGTGGTGACCGCCTCGATGGCACCGGCGGCGCCCAGCGTGTGCCCGAGGGCCGCCTTGGTCGCGCTGACCGTCACGTCGTCCAGCACCTTCCCGAACGCCATGTGCAGCGCCTGCGCCTCGCTGAGGTCGCCGACCGGCGTCGAGGTGGCATGCGCGTTGACGTGCCGGACCTCCTCCGGGAAGAGCCCCGCGTCACCGAGGGCGGCGGTCACGGCGGCCGCGCAGCCCGTCCCGCCCGGCGCCGGCTGGGCGACGTGGTGGCTGTCGTTGGTGATGCCGGCGCCGGTCAGCCGGCAGTGCACCCGGGCACCGCGGGCCGCCGCGTGCCCGGCGCTCTCCACCACGAGGATGCCGGCCCCCTCCCCCATCACGAAGCCGTCGCGGTCGGCGTCGAAGGGACGGGACGCCCGCTCGGGGTCGTCGCACCGCCGGGACAGGGCCCGCAGCCGGGCGAACCCGGCGAAGATCAGCGGATGCAGACCGGCCTCCGCGCCGCCCGCGATCACCACGTCGGCGCGGTCCTGACGGATCAGGGCGAGGGCCTGGGCGAGCGCCTCCGCGCCGGACGCGCAGGCACTGACCGGGGTGTGCACGCCGGAGGTGGCGCCGACCAAAAGCCCCACCTCGGCGGCGGCGTGGTTGGGCAGCATGACCGGGATGGCCCGGGGGCTGACCCGGTCCGGGCCGCCCGTCTCCAGTCTGCGGTTCTGGTCCAGGATGCTGAGGAACCCGCCCAGCCCCACCCCGACGACGACCACCACCCGCGAGCCGCTCCCGGCGAGTGCCTTGCCGTCGGGCAGTCCGGCGTCGCTCAGTGCCTCCCGCGCGGCGACCAGGGCGAACTGCGCGGAACGGTCGCAGTGCGCGGCCTTCGCGGGGGACAGCACCGAGCCGGGGTCCACGGCGGCGGGTGCCGCGAGATAGACCTGGGACGGTCCGTCCGGCGGACCGTAGTCGATGCTCTCGACACCGCAGGCGCCGCCCAGCAGCGCCGCCCAGGTGGACGGGACGTCACCGCCCAGTGCCGTGGTCATGCCCAGCCCCGTGACGACCGCGGCGGCCGGCGCGCCGCGGTCCGGCGCCGCCCTCAACTGTGGGCTCACGCGGCGCCGCCGGCCGGGGCGGGGACCAAGGAGGAGAGATGGTCGACGATCTCACGGACCGTGGTCAGCCGCGCCGCGTCGTCCACCGGCACCTGGACCTGCCAGCGGTCCTCGATCGCGGCGACCAGTTCCAGCAGCGCCAGTGAGTCGACGCCGAGGTCGTCCTTCAGGACGCTGTCGTAACCGACCTCCTCGGCGGACACGTCCTCGACGGTGACGGCCAGCAGTTCCCGCAGCTGGTCGAAGAGTTCACGGTCGTCGGCGGTGGGCGGCATGGGGTGTTCCTCCTTGGTCGTCGGCACGCGGCGCACCCGGGCACGGGCCGGCCGAAACGCCGCCCGCACCGGGTACTCCGACGCGGCACCGGCACCTGCCGGATGCACGCCGACAGCCTTTCCGACCATCCGGAACGATAAGCGCCGTTTGCAAAGGAACAGCGGAGCAGCCGGAGCACGCGAGGGGCGTGCCGCAACTCCCTTGCCGCCCCCGTGCGTTCGGGCGCCCCGTACCGCACCGAGGGTACGGAGCGGCCCGCGCGTAAAGGAGGAAGCGCTCCGCCGCGCCGCGCTGTCACCGGCGGCGGCTCACTCCTCGGACTCCTCGCCGCCCTCGTCGTCGCCCTCGTCGTCGCCCTCGAAGAAGTCGCCGATCTCGTCGACGACTTCGGCCGCGACCATCCCGCCGACGACGCCGACCGCCAGGCCCGCGGCCCCGGCGGCGACGGCGGTGCCGATGCCCGGCCCGGAGCGGTGCCCGTCGTGGTGGTGCTCCTCGTGGCCGTGGTGGCCGTGGGGGTCGTGGTGACCGTACGAGGCGTGCGCACCGTAGGCGGCCCGGTGGTCGATCAGCTGCCGGATCCAGCCGTCCACCTCGGCGCTCCAGTCGCGGACGTCGTGGTGGCCGACGGTGAAGCGGGTGAGGGCGTCTTGCCCCTCGGAGAGGAACCCGCCGCGCTTGTCGGCCTCCAGCACGATCTCCAGGCCGCCGGGGTGGGCGAGGAAGGTCAGCTCGATCTCGTTGACCTGGTGGGCGTACTGCGGGGCCGGGATCAGCTCGATCTCCTGGTAGAAGGGCAGTTGCTGCCCGGTGCCGCCGATCCGGCCGTACTCCAGGTCGGCGGAGCGGAAGCCGAAGCCGAGCTGTCCCAGCGCCTCCAGGACCGCCTCCTGGGCGGGCAGCGGGGCCACGGTGAGCTGGTCGAGGTCCCCCTTGTCGCGGGCGCCCGCCACCGACAGTTCGGTGCGCACGCCGAGCACGACGCCGAGGCCCTGTCCGTACAGCTCGGTGACCGGGGTCTCCCACGGCAGCGTCACACCGAACGGCACGGCGCGCTCCTCGCCCTCGGCGAGCCGGAATCCGCCGCCGACCACGAACCGGTCGAAGGCGACCACGCCCTCGCTCTCGCCCTCGGCGTGCTCGGCCTCGACCCGCGCCACCAGTTCCAGCGTGATGTGCTCGATGTCGAAGTCGGCGGTGCCGCCCCTGAGCCGGACCTCGCCGCTGAGCACGGCACCGGGACGGGCCGCGCCCGGGGCGAGGACCGTGTCGACCGTGGGCCCGCCCACGCCGAGCGAGCCGAGCAGTCGTTTGAACACCATCGTGGCGTCCACTCCTTCATGTGACGTCATGTTCTACGTGCATGTAGAAGACTAGAGGCAGAAGAGCGGTCGGCGGCACCCGAGTTGGGCCGGCCGGGTGTCCGGTCCGCACCCACGGGGTTTTACTCCTCCTTTGCCCGCGGGGAACCGCACGGCCGCGGGAGGCGTTTGATCGGGTGGGCACGCAGTAGCGTGATCGACGACCTACCCGACAGCAGCAGAAGGTGGCACCCAGTGGCGATGTGGGACCGGATCAAGGACCAGGCCAAGAACCTCCAGCAGTCCCAGAGCACGCGCGGCACGGGCGGCGGACACGGGCCGGGCCACCCCCAGGGACAGGCGCAGGGGCAGGGCGGATACGGCAGTCAGGGGCAGAGCCCGTACGGCGGTCAGGCGCAGCCGCACGGCCACGGCGCGGGCGGCTCGTCCTCCGGCGGTTCCAAGGCCCAGCTGATCGGCCTGTTCAAGTCGCAGCTGGCGTCGGTCAAGACGGAGCTGAAGAGCGGCGCCTACCGGGACGCGAGCATGGCGATGTGCGCGCTGGTGGCCGCGGCGGACGGGCAGGTGGAGCCGGCGGAGCGGCAGCGGGTGGAGGAGCTGATCGTCACCAACGAGGTGCTCCAGAACTTCCCGGCGGACCAGCTCCGCCAGCGCTTCAACCAGCACGTGGACCGGCTGCTCGGCAACTTCCAGGCGGGCAAGGCGGAGGCGCTCCAGGTGATCGCCAAGGCCGCCAAGAAGCCCGCCGAGGCCCGTGCCGTCGTACAGACCGGCATCGTGGTGGCCGGCGCGGACGGGGTCTTCGAGCCGGCCGAGCAGCAGGCCATCCGCGAGGCGTGCACCGCCCTCGGCCTGCCGCCCACCGAGTTCGCCGTCTGAGCGGAGCCACGGCACCCACACTTTCTCCACCTTCCCGTCACCTTACGTTCACCCCCTCGGTATGCTCCGGACGTTCCGTTCGCTCCACTGAGGGGGGATTTCCTCATGCGTATACGTCCTGTCCTGACAGCCACCGCCGCCACCGCCGCGGTCGGCGCGCTCGGCCTCGCCGTCGCCGTCCCGGCCCAGGCGGCCGAGTACACCTCGGCGCTGAAGGTCGCGGGGATCCAGTACGACGCGCCCGGCACGGACTCCAACAAGTGCTCCGGGGGCAACACGAAGAACGAGTACCTGACGATCAAGAACTACTCGCGCACCAAGACCGTGAACCTGAAGGGCTACCTGGTCAAGGATGCCGCGGGGAACCGGTTCACCTTCAAGACGAGCCACAAGCTGGAGCCGGGCGACTACGTGAAGCTGCGCGGCGGGCGCGGCACCGACTCCGACTCGGGCAACGTCGTCTACCGGCAGAACTGCAACTTCGTGTGGAACAACGACAAGGACACCGTCTACCTGGTCAAGCCGTCCGGCAGCCGGGCCGATGTCCACTCGTACACCAAGAAGGCCAACGACCGGGACGGCAACGGGTACATCAAGTACCACGGCTGACCCGGGTCCGGTTCCTCAAGGGAGTCTGGCGGCTTCCTTAAGGCTTTTTGAAGTTGACCTTCGCGGCCGGTATCCGGACCGGGTCCGGCCTAGGCTCTCGGCACCCCCACACAGTCCCGGTGGACGCGCTCGCGTCCACCGGGTCCTGTCCGCCGAAACGATCAGCCGAGGTGCACCGCGCATGGGTTCCCGCCGAGCCGCCCGCCCGTCCCGCTCCCACGCCCGCCCGTCCGGGGGCCGAGGGGCCCGGGGCACCGCCCTGGTGCTCGGCGCCGTCACCGTCACGGCCGGGGTGGGGATCACCCTGGCGACGCTCGGGGACGGGGACGGGGGCCGCTCGGACCGGGTGGCCGCGAGCGACGCCACCGACGCCACCGGCGCCGTGGACGCGGCGGACCGTCCAACGCCGTCGCCGTCCGGCTCTCCGAGCCCTTCGGTGAGTCCGAGCGCCTCGCCGAGCCGAAGCGCCACCACCCCTGCGGCGAAGCGGAAGGCGAGCCCCGCCAGGACCACCGAGCCCGCCGCTGAGACGTCCTCCCGGGCGGCGGCGACGCGCGATTCCGACGACCAGTCGGCCGGGAACGGCGACAGCGGGGACAGCAGCGACAGCGGGGACAGCGGTTCGGACTCGGGGTCCGGCAGCACGTCCGGCTCCGGCGGCCCCGAGGCGCAGGTCCTCGCCCTGGTCAACGAGGAACGGGCGGCGGCCGGCTGCTCCCCGGTCACCGAGAACGCCCAGTTGACCCGGGCCGCGGACGACTACAGCGACGTGATGGCCGCCAGCGGCGTGATGTCCCACACCGGGCCGGACGGCTCCACGATGGCGTCCCGGGTCGAGGCGGCCGGCTACCTGTGGTCGGCGCTGGGCGAGAACATAGCGCGCGGCCAGGCCGACGCGGCGGCCGTGATGGAGGCGTGGATGAACAGCTCCGGCCACCGCGCGAACATACTCAACTGCGCCTTCGCGGAAATAGGCATCGGCGTCCACGCCGGTGACGGCGGCCCCTGGTGGACCCAGGACTTCGGCACCGGCCGCTGACCCGCGCCCGAGATCGCCTGAGCTCCCGGTCAGTCCGTCGCCGTCAGGCCGAGCGACACCCGTACCCGCGCGCCGCCCAGCGGTGCCCGGCCGATGGTCAGCTCCCCGGCCGCGGCGCGGGCGGCCCGGGCCACGATGTCCAGGCCGAGCCCCGTGGAGCCGTCCGCGCTGACGCCCCGGGTGAGCGCCGCGCCGGGGTCCGCGACGCCCGGTCCGGCGTCGTCGACGGTGAGCAGGACGTGCCGGCGCTCCCGTTCCACCCGTACGGCGAAGGCGGTGCCCTGCGCGGTGTGCCGGAAGACGTTGCCGATCAGGGCGTCGACGACGGCCGCGAGGTCGTCCTCGGCGAACCGGACGGGTGTCGGACGCGGGGTGAGGTACCGCTCGTGGAAGCGGTTCTGCTGCGCGGCCAGGACGGACCAGAACTCCAGCCGGGCGGCGACCACTTCGCTCACGTCGCACGGCTTGGCGGTGGCGGCGCCGCCGGGCGCCGCGGCGGCCAGCGGGGTGCGGGCCGCGGTGATGATCGAGTCGAGTTCGGTCTCCAGTTGCACGGCGGCCTCGGTGACCCGGCGGGCGCTCTCGGTGCCGCCCATCCGGTCCGCCTCCAGGTACAGGGCGGTCAGTGGGGTGCGCAGCCGGTGCGAGAGGTCGGCGACCAGTTCGCGTTCGACGGCGAGCAGGTCCGCCACCCGGTCGGCCATGGTGTTGAACGCCGCCCCGGCCTCCTGGAGTTCGGGCGGTCCGTCCGGTTCCAGCCGTACGTGCAGATCGCCGGAGCCGAGCGCGAGCGAGGCGCGCTTCAAGCTCCGCGAGGAGCGCACCACCCGGGCCCCGAGCCGGTCCGCGACCAGCACCGACCCGCCGACCAGGCCCAGTGCCAGCAGGGCCATCACGCCCCAGGACGCGGCCACCCCCCGGTCCAGGTCGGCGGCGGGCACGTACGCCTCGACCACGGCGACCCGGTCGCGGGGCAGCACGACGGGCTGGAGGTGCACCCAGCCGTCCGCGGTGTCCAGGGCGAGCGTCTCGCGCCGCCGCACGGCCCGCTCCAGCGCGTCCCTGGGCGCGTGCGGGGAGCCCACCAGGCCGCCGTCGGGCAGCCGGACGGCGAGTTGGTCGGCCGCGCCGAGTTCGGCGACGGCCTGCTGCACGTCGGCCCGCCGGGTGGTCAGGGCGAGCACCGGTGACAGGGCCGCGGCCCGCTGCTCAGCGGCGGTGGTGGCCCGGTCACGGGCCTGCTCCCGCACCAGCAGGGCGAGCGGGACCAGGAAGGAGAGCGCCACCATCGAGGTGACCGCCAGGGCGATCCCGGCGAGGGCACGCCTCATGGCGCGCTGACCAGTTTGATGCCGATGCCGCGCACCGTGTGCAGCAGCCGCGGTCTGCGGGCCTGCTCGCCCATCTTCCGGCGGAGCGCGGAGAGGTGGACGTCGACCGTCTGGTCCTCCAGGTACGGCTGCCGCCACACCTCGGTGAGGATGCGCTGCCGGGACATGACCTGGTCGGCGTGGGCGGCGAGGTAGGCCAGCAGATCGAACTCCCGGCGGGTCAGGGGCAGTTCCCGGCCGGCCAGGTGTGCGGTGCGGGCGGCCGGGTCGACCCGGAGGTCGGCGATCTGGAGGACCCGCTGCCGGGCGGCCGGGGCGTCGGCCGGTCCGGACCGGCGCAGCACCGCGCCGAGCCGGGCGGCGAGCTGGCCGCCGGAGAACGGCTTGACCAGGTAGTCGTCGGCGCCGGCGTTGAGCAGCCGGATGATCTCGGTCTCGTCGTCGCGGGCGGTGGCGACCAGCACCGGGACGCGGGAGATGCCCCGGATCATCCGCAGTACGTCGAGTCCGTCGACGTCGGGCAGCCCGAGGTCGAGCACCACGATGTCCGGCGGGCTCTGCGTGATCTCGCGCAGCCCCTCGAAGCCCTGGTGCGCGGTCCGCACCGCGTGGCCGTGCCCGGTGAGCACCTCGATCAGCGCGGCCCGGATCACGGGGTCGTCCTCGACGACGAGTACGGAGGCCATGGGCAGGCACGTTAGCCGGTCGGTCACTATGGTGTCGTGTCCCGTCTCCTGCGCTACCTGCTGCTCTGGCTGTGCTGCACGGCGGCCAGCGTGACGGCCGTCATCCTCACCATCCACTTCGTGCTGGGCTCGACCCGGCCGACGGCGCCGGTCGCCCAGTCGGCGCCGCGGGAACCGTCCGCCGCGCCGAGCCCCGCGCCCGCCCGGAGCGAGTCCCAGTCCCGCTCCCCCGGTGCGTCACCGAGCCCGGAGCGGACCGGCCCGGCGCCGTCCCGGACGGCCGGGACGGCCCGGCGGACCACACCCGCGCCCACCATCGCGACGCCGGCGCCGACCGCGCGGGGCACCGCTCCGCGCCGGCCGGAGGCGACCGGGCGGGAGACGACGGCGGGATGTGAGGAGGGCGGGTCCGGGGTGTACACGGTGCCGTCCGAGGGCGGGAAGGCCACGGTGCGCTTCGGGGCCGGCGGGGTGTGTCTGATCTCGGCGGTGCCGGACCAGGGCTTCACCGTACGTACGGAGCAGCGCGCGCCGCAGACGCTGACGGTGACGTTCTCGGCGGACCGGCACCGCTCCGAGATCACGGCGACGACCGAGCCGCGCGATCAGGCGCGGGTGCGCGAGACCTCGTTCTGAGGGCCGGGCGCCGGTCCGGGATTCCGGTCCGGTCCGGGAGTCAGGCCGCCGTCTGGTCGGTCAGTGCCGTGAGCAGCCAGTCGTGCGCGGAGCCGGGGGTCGGTTCCGGGCGGCCGCCCGCCGGTGTGATCACCTCGGTGACCAGGTCCCAGTAGCGGTCGAGCCGCGGGTCGGCGGTGAGCTGCCGGGCCAGCAGGCGCCGGAAGCCGGGGGTGTCCCGGGTGCCGTACGCGGACGTGTACGCGGCCACGAAACAGTCCAGCGCCTCGCCCGGACCCGGCGCCTGGTCGCGGCGCAGGTCGACGGCGGCCAGGTCGTACGCCTCGGCGAGGGCCGCGTACAGGACGGCCGCGCCCCGGGCGTCCGCCGCCCGGTGTGCCTCGGGCTGCGGCCGGGCGGAGCCCGGACAGGGGGCGGTGGTCAGGGCGTTGAGCCGGGCGAAGGCCAGTACCTGCGCGGGTGTCGGGTCGTCGGGCGGTGCCGGGACCGTCGCCGCCAGGAAGGCGGTGACCGAACGGGACGGCAGCCGCGGCGGCAGCCAGGCCCGCCAGAAGCGGGCCAGCGGTGCCGTGCTCGGCGGGACGGTCACCGTGCCGATCAGCCGCAGCTGGTCGGGCCGCTCGTGCGGCGGGCTCTCCTGGACCAGCCGCAGCGCCGCGTCCCGCCAGCGCAACGCGGCGAGTTGGGAGCCGAGGGTGCGCAGATGTCCGGCGACGGCGTCCTCCAGCGCGCGGTCCGCATCGCCCCGCTCGTCCAGCGCCCGGCGGATCTCGGGGACGGCGAGGCCGAGGGAGCGCAGGGAGCGGACCAGCCGCAGCCGGTCGAGCGCCTCGGGGCCGCCGCTCGCGGTGGACTGGCTGGCCGCTCCCCCGCCCTGGCTGCGCTGTCTGGCCGCCTCGTACCCGATCCTCGCCCCGCTGCCGAACTGGGGCCTGTCCGGCGGCCGTTTCCGGCCGGCCGAGGCGGTGGCGGGCGCGGGCGGCCTGCCCGTGGTCCTCACCCGGGTGGGGCGGGAGCTGCCGGAGATCGCCGCCACCGTCGAGGCGTTCCGCACCGCGGCCCGGGCCGGCGGGACCGCCCTGGAGGTGATCGACGTACCGGACGGGCACCACGGGTTCGAGACCCTGGACCCGGTGCGGGCACGCCCGGCGGTGCGGCGCGCGATGCGGGCGGTGCTCGGCCATCTGACCGGGTGACGGGACGCCCCGTGCGTCACCACCGGCGGGCGGCGGTGACGCACGGGGCGCCTGCTCGGTCCCTCGCGGGATCAGACCAGGTCGAACCGGTCCAGGTTCATCACCTTGACCCACGCGGCGACGAAGTCGTGCACGAACTTCTCCTTGGCGTCGTCGCTCGCGTACACCTCGGCGAGCGCGCGCAGTTCGGAGTTGGAGCCGAAGACCAGGTCGGCGCGGCTGCCCGCCCACTTGACCTCGCCGGCGGCGGCGTCGCGGCCCTCGAAGGTGGTCTGGTCCTCGCTGGTCGCCTTCCACGTCGTGCCCAGGTCGAGCAGGTTGACGAAGAAGTCGTTGGTCAGCGACCCGGGGGTGGTGGTGAGCACGCCGAGCTGGGACCGCTGGTGATTGGCGCCCAGCACCCGCAGCCCGCCGACCAGGACGGTCAGCTCCGGGGCGCTGAGGGTGAGCAGGTTGGCCCGGTCGAGCAGCAGGTACTCGGCGGGCAGCCGGTTGCCCTTGCCCAGGTAGTTGCGGAAGCCGTCGGCGGTCGGCTCCAGCGCGGCGAAGGACTCCACGTCGGTGTGCTCCAGGCCGGCGTCGACCCGGCCGGGGGTGAAGGGGACCTCGACCTGGAAGCCGGCCTCCTTGGCGGCCCGCTCGACGGCGACCGTGCCGCCGAGGACGATCAGGTCGGCCAGCGACACCTTGCGGGCGGCGCCCTCGTTGAAGTCCCGCTGGATGCCCTCCAGGGCGGACAGGACGGTGGCGAGCCGGTCGGGGTCGTTGGCCTCCCAGGTGCGCTGCGGCTCCAGGCGGATGCGGGCCCCGTTGGCGCCGCCGCGCTTGTCGCTGCCGCGGTAGGTGGACGCCGACGCCCAGGCCGTGAAGACCAGGTCGGCCACGCTCAGGCCGGAGTCGAGCAGCTTGGCCTTGAGGGCGCCGATGTCACCGGCGCCGAGCGGCTCGCCCTCGGCGGCGGGCAGCGGGTCCTGCCACAGCAGCGTCTCCTCGGGCACCTCCGGGCCGAGGAAGAGCGACTTCGGGCCCATGTCGCGGTGGGTCAGCTTGTACCAGGCGCGGGCGAAGGCGGCGTGGAACTCCGCCGGGTTCTCGTGGAAGCGGCGGGAGATGGGCTCGTAGACCGGGTCGAAGCGCAGCGCCAGGTCGGTGGTGAGCATGTTGGGCGCGATCTTCTTGGTGGCGTCGTGGGCGTGCGGGACGGTGCCCTCGCCCGCGCCGTCCTTCGGCTTCCACTGGTGGGCGCCGGCCGGGCTCCGGGTGAGCTCCCACTCGTAGCCGAAGAGGTTGTCGAAGAAGCCGTTGCCCCACTGGGTGGGCGTGGCGGTCCAGGTGACCTCCAGGCCGGAGGTGATGGCGTCGGCGCCCTTGCCGGTGCCGTGGGTGCTGTGCCAGCCGAGGCCCTGCTGCTCCAGCGAGGCGGCCTCGGGGTCGTCGCCGACGGCGTCGGCCGGGCCGGCGCCGTGCGTCTTGCCGAAGGTGTGGCCGCCGGCGATGAGGGCGACGGTCTCCTCGTCGTTCATCGCCATCCGGCCGAACGTCTCCCGGATGTCGCGGGCCGCGGCGAGCGGGTCCGGAGTGCCGTTCGGGCCCTCGGGGTTGACGTAGATCAGGCCCATCTGGACGGCGCCGAGCGGGTTCTCCAGCTCGCGGTCGCCGGTGTACCGCCGGTCGTCGAGCCAGGTGGTCTCGGGGCCCCAGTACACGTCCTCCTCGGGCTCCCAGACGTCCGCGCGGCCGCCGCCGAAGCCGAAGGTCTCGACGCCCATCGACTCCAGGGCGACGTTGCCCGCGAGGATCATGAGGTCGGCCCAGGACAGGCTCTGGCCGTACTTCTTCTTCACCGGCCACAGCAGCCGGCGGGCCTTGTCCAGGTTGGCGTTGTCCGGCCAGCTGTTGAGCGGGGCGAAGCGCTGCTGGCCGGCGCCGGCGCCGCCGCGGCCGTCGCTGATCCGGTAGGTGCCGGCGCTGTGCCAGGCCATCCGGACGATGAACGGGCCGTAGTGGCCGAAGTCGGCGGGCCACCAGTCCTGCGAGGTGGTGAGCACCTCGGCGATGTCCTGTTTGACTACGGGCAGGTCGAGGGTCTTGAACGCCTCGGCGTAGTCGAAGTCCGCGCCGAGCGGGTTGGACACCGGCGGGTTCTTCGCGAGGATCTTCACGTTGAGCCGCTCCGGCCACCACTGGCGGTTTCCGCCGCCCTGCGTCGGGTGGGCGGCGCGCCCGTGCGCGACCGGGCAGCCGCCTTCGCCCTCGGCCTTCGGGTCGGTGACGATCGCGTCGTGGTTCTCGGTCATGGGAGTCCTTCCGGGCATGGATCTCGGTGCTCAGGGATCAGTCGGGGATCAGGGGGCGGGGGGACGGTCGGGGGAGCAGGCGGGGCACAGGCCCCAGTAGGTGACCTCGGCCTCGTCGACCGTGAAGCCGTGGTCGTCGGAGGCGGTCAGACAGGGCGCGTGGCCCACCGCGCAGTCCACGTCGGCGACCGCGCCGCACGCACGGCACACCACGTGGTGGTGGTTGTCGCCGACCCGCCCCTCGAACCGGGCCGCGCTGCCGGCCGGTTCGATCCGGCGGATCAGTCCGGCCCTGGTGAGCGCGTGCAGTGCCTCGTACACGGCCGGTACGGAGATGTGGCCCACCCGGTCGCGCACTCCGGCGGCGATGGCCTCGACGCCGAGGTGGTCGCCGTGGCGGACCGTCTCGAGCAGGGCGACGCGGGCGGCCGTCACCCGCAGGCCGGCGCCGCGCAGTTCCTCGGCGGTGGTCGGGGGCCGGGACGCGGTCATGGCGGTGAACCTACGCCCTAAACCTGAACAGTTAAAGAGAACGAACGATTCAAGTTCAGCCGTTCGGCGGGTCCGAACGGGTGCGCTACATTTTGCATCGCCTTGAACCGCGATCTCTCACCTACGGAGCCGGCACACCCATGAGCGACATCGTCAACGGACTCGGCCGGGCCACCGCCTACGGCGCGCTCGGTCTGGTCCTGCTGGTCCTCGGTATCGTCCTGGTCGACGTGCTGACGCCCGGAAAGCTCGGCCGGCAGATCTGGGAGCAGCGCAACCGCAACGCCGCCACGGTGCTCAGCTCCGCGCTGCTCGGCATCGGCATGATCGTGTTCACCTCGATCTGGACGACGTACGAGGACTTCGGCAAGGGACTGGTGTCCACGGCGGTGTTCGGGCTGCTGGGGCTGGTGATGATGGCTCTGGCGTTCCTGGTGGTGGACCTGATCACGCCCGGGCGGCTGGGCGCGACGCTGGTCGAGCCGGAGCCGCACCCGGCGGTGTGGGTCACCGCCTCCTGCAACCTCGCGGTGGCCGCCGTCATCTCGGCCTCCATCGCCTGACCGGGCCGGTGGCCGCCCCGGCCGCACCCGCCATCGGGCAAGGTGGCCGCCCAGCCGCACGCCCCCGTCACAGCAGCCGCCTGATGTCGCCGCGGACCCGGTAGAAGCCGCCCGCGGCGGCGTGCACCGCGTCGACGACGTACCGCGCCCCCGGTTCCCTGATCGACCTCGGGAACTGCACGTGCCACGACGAGTCGTAGCCGTCGGAGACGACGTGGATCCGGGTCCGGGCGCCGTCGCGCACGCACTCCACGACCACCGACCCGGCCGGCGCGGCGGCCACCGCCGGCACCGACTCGGCCGCCGTCGCCGCCGCGTACGTCGGCAGCGCCGCCGCGAGCTTGACGTCCCGGGCCAGTGGCACCGAGCCCTGCTGGGCGGCCGTCACCGCCGCCTCGCTCGCGTCCACGCACACCAGGGACCCGTCCGTCGTCACCAGGTAGAGCCGCTCGTCGCGGTACTGCATCGACAGCGCCGAGCCGCCGCCGGTGCCGAGCTTCCACAAGCGGGTGCCGTCCCGGTCGAAGCAGTACACCGAGGAGGCGGCGTCCCCAGCGAACACGAACCGCCCGCCGGGCGAGGTCGCGCACGAGTACACGGAGCTGTCGCAGCGGTAGGTCGCCTCGATGGAGCCGCTCGCCTTCGACAGCCGGTGCACCACCCGGTGGGCCGTACCGGCGTACACCGCGTCGTCCTCCTGCCAGCCGAACAGCACCGCGCCCTGGGTCCGGGTGTGCCACAACTCGGCGCCTCCGTCCGGCACATGGGCCGTCACCCCGCTGCTGTCCCCGTGGTACACCGCGCGGTCGTCGGCGCGCACCATCCAGGCGTGCTCACCGTGTCCGCCGCGGGCCCACTGGTGCTCGTCCTCGTGGTCGATGACGGTGAGCCGGCCGGCCCGGTCCGCCACGTTCAGCACGCCCTCGTGGATGTCGAGCCAGAAGATGTCGACGTCGGCGGCGATGTCGTAGGCGGCGAGCGGCAGTTTGGCGGACAGGTCGTAGACCCGGCCGTCGTCGCAGCCCGCGTAGATCCAGAAGTCGTCGGCGACCAGGCACTTGACGCCGTCCGGCAGCCGGTAGTGGGCGAGGACGTCGCCGCCGTGCGCCAGGGTGTAGACGTCGCCGGACTGGTTGCCCACCCAGCAGTGCTCGTCGTCGATGTGGATGCCGAACGCCGCCGAGCCGGTCCGGAACCGCCACAGCACCGGGGCGACCGAACGCACCGTGGACGGCGCCGAGGTCACCTGCCGGCGGGTGACCGGCCGGGGCGCGCGCTGCCCCCGCACCGCCGGGGCATACCCCTTGCGTACCTTCTCGCCTATCTTCTTCGCGGCCGCGGCCTGCGCCTTCGCCGTCGTCGGGAACGTCGACGTCTGGGTCTGCCCGGCGGTGCCGATCCGCCCGTAGCACACGGTGACGACGGTCCCCTCGACCGTCACCTCGTAGAACTTGTGCGCTCCCCCGCCGTCCTGAGACAGCTCCAGGTACGTCTTCGGCATGGCAGACCTCTCCCCAGGTCGGGGTCTGCGGCTTGTTCCGCGGAACCCACTGACCAAACCGTAGATCCAGGCACTGACATCGCCCTCGGCGAGCGGGCTACGGGACGCTCGGTCCGGTGATGGCGCGGCCCTCGCTGTCGTAGGGCCAGACGTTGGTCCGGCAGCCGTGCAGGCCCTTGATCTGCTGCATCATCACCGGGGCCGGCTCCCCGTCGCCGGGGCAGGTCTCGTGGCCGTGGCCGAGGAAGTGGCCGACCTCGTGGTTGATGATCAGGGCCCGGTAGGCGGGCACGTCGTCGGCGTAGTACTGGGTGGCCAGTTCCCACCGTTTGAGGTTGACCATGACGTCCTGGCCGACGTTGCAGTTGACCTCGCCGCCGGTGTCCAGTCCGTACTGGCCGCAGATGTGGTCGACGGTGCCCGCGGTGGCGAGCCGCACCCGGAAGTCGGAGCTGTCGCCGGAGACCCTGCGGAACCCCACCTCGCCGTCGGCGGTCCAGCCGCGCGGGTCGGCGAGTATCTTCTCCACCTCGGCGGCGACCTCGTCCACCGGCCGTCCGATGCCGTCCTCCACCTGGACCCGGTAGGTCAGCGTCCGCCCGCTGCCGCCGACGAGTTCACCGCCGCCGCCGGCCGTGGTGAACGTGCCGGAGCCGGTGCTGGGGATGGAGGGCTTCGTCTCCTTCTCGGTGGCCTCGGAGGTGGCCTCGGAGGTGGCCTTCGAGGTGGCCTCCGTCGTGGCCGTGCTCGGCGGAGCCGGCGGCGCCTCCTCCATCGTCGCCACGGGTGCCGTCGCCGCGGCCGGGACGTCGGGAGAGCCGGTGCTGAGTTGTTGCACGGCCAGCACGCCGAGCAGCGACAGCACGACGGCCGCCGCGAACCCCACCCAGAGTCTCCGTTTTCTGCCGCTTCGCGCGCGGGCGCGGTGCGAGCGCCGGCCGGCGGTCTCCGCGACGGGCGGACGGGTCCTGGTTCGATGCGCGTTCATGATCAAACAGCATGCGTCGGCTGTGTGATGGCCCTGGGATCGCTGTTGGACCGCTCTGTAACAGCCTCCCCCGGCGCCGGACCGCGGCCCCGTACCCACGCATACTGAATCCCATGCCACGTGTCCTGATCATCGAAGACGACCGCGCCGTACGGGAGGGTCTGCGGCTCGCCCTGCGCCGCCAGGGACACGAGGTGACCGCCGCCCCGACCGGCGAGGAGGGGCTGGACCAGGTGCGGTCGTTCCGGCCGGACGCCGTGGTCCTGGACCTGATGCTGCCGGGCATGTCCGGCCTGGAGGTGTGCCGCCGCATCCGCGACCGGGAGCAGATACCGATCATCATGGCCACCGCCCGCGGCGACGACACCGACGTGGTCGTCGGGCTGGAGGCGGGCGCCGACGACTACGTGGTCAAACCGGTCCGCGCCCGGGTGCTGGACGCCCGGATCCGCGCCGTGCTGCGCCGCGCGAGCGGGCCGCCCGCCGACTACGGCGCGCCGGCCACCGAGCACCACGGCGACCTCGCCCTCGACCGGGCCGGACTGACCGTCACCCACCAGGGCGTCCCCGTCGCCCTCGGCCCCTCCGAACTGCGGCTGCTGCTCACCCTGTCCGCCTCGCCGGGGCAGGTCTTCAGCCGCCAGCAACTGCTGGAGGCCGTCTGGGAGCACAGCTACCACGGCGACGCCCGGCTGGTGGACGCCTGCGTCAAGCGGCTGCGCGGCAAGCTCGGCGAGAGTTCGGACCGCCCGCGGTACGTGCACACCGTGCGCGGCTTCGGCTACCGCTTCACGTCCCGGTGAGAACGTCCCGATGAGAACCCGGAAACTGCTGGGCGGGCTGCGGGTGCGGCTGGTGGTGGCCTTCGCCGTCGTCGCCGCGGCGGCCACCCTGACCACCGGCGCGCTGACCTTCCGCGAGGCCCGCACCGGCGTGCTCCAGCAGAGCCAGGACGCGGTGATCGAGGACTTCCGGCAGCGGGTCGGCGACCTGGTCCCCAACTACCCGTTCCCGCCCGGCCGATCCGATCTGGCGTCGCTCGCGGCGGACGTGGCGCGCGGCGGGCGCGCGGACAACTGGCGGGTGCTGGCCGGGTACCGGGAGCTGAGCGCCACCTCCACGCCCGGCGACACGTTCGAGGAGCTGTCCCCGGCGATGCGCGAGGCGGTGGGCGCGCGCGCCGCCACGGTGTTCCAGCGGGTGTCCCGGGGCGGCCGCTCCGCACTGGTCGTCGGCATGCCCGTCACCTACGCCGGACCGCGGTCCGCCGGGCGGCGCACGTCCGGTCTGGAGCTGTACCTGACCGTGCCGCAGCAGGAGGAGCAGGGGTACGTGGACGCCCTGGTCAGCGCCATCGAACGGGCCACCGTGCCCGCGCTCGGCCTGGCCGTCGTCCTCGCCCTGCTGGCCGCGCGGGGGGTGCTGCGGCCGGTGCGGGAGCTGCGCCGGGCCACCCGCAGCATCGCGCGCGGCCGGCTGGACACCCGGCTCGCCGTGCGCGGCTCGGACGAACTGGCCGAACTGTCGCACAGTTTCAACGAGACCGCCGCCGCGCTGGAGGAGTCGGTGGCCGAACTGCGGCGCATGGAGGCCGGCGCCCGGCGGTTCGCGGCGGACGTCTCGCACGAACTGCGCACGCCGCTGGCCGCGATGTCGGCGGTGACCGACGTGCTGGACGAGGACGCCGCCGGACTCGACGACGACACCGCCATGGCGGTACGGCTGATCAGCGAGGAGACGACGAAACTGGCCGCGCTGGTGAACGACCTGATGGAGATCTCCCGGTTCGACGCGGGCGCCGCCGACCTGCACCTGGACGACATCGACCTGGCCGAGTCGGTACGGCGCACGCTGGCGGCCCGCGGCTGGCAGCGGACGGTGGCGGCCGACCTGCCGGCGCCCGGCGCGCTGCGCGGCCGGGTCGATCCGCGCCGCCTGGACGTGATCGTCGCCAACCTCGTCGGCAACGCGCTGCGGCACGGCGGACCGCCGGTGCGGGTGCGGCTGCGCGGCGCGGCGGGCCGGGAGGCGGTCATCGAGGTCAGGGACGGCGGGGCGGGCATCGCCGACGCGGTGCTGCCGCACGTCTTCGACCGGTTCTACAAGTCGGACACCGCGCGCTCCCGCAGCGAGGGCAGCGGACTCGGGCTGGCGATCACCACGGAGAACGTACGCCTGCACGGCGGCACCGTACGGGCCGCCAACCACCCGGACGGCGGCGCCGTCTTCACGGTCGTCCTCCCGCTGCGGCAGGAAGGCACGGACCACGAACAGGAAGGCACGGACCGGGCACCGGAAGGCACGGACCGGGAAGGAGACCGGCCATGAACAGAGACCCCGCACCGAGCCGGGCGCGGCCGGTCCGTCGGGCGCTCGCCCTGCTGCTCCTGGCCGCCGGTCCGCTCACCGCCTGCGGCATCCCGGCGACCGGGGTGATCGAGGCGGGGGCGCCCGCGAGCGGGGTTCCGGCGCCGGTGCCCGCCGCCCCGTCGGCGACCCGGGCGCCGGGCACCGCGGTCGCCTCGGTGCCGCTGTACTTCGTACGGGACGGGGTCCTGGTGGCCGTCGCCCGGGCGACGGCCGTGGGGGCC
>NZ_JBQOUX010000086.1:0-32322 GCF_052216785.1 Streptomyces sp. JW3
GGCCGGGCCCGGCCGGGACCCAGCGGCTGGCCGCGGTCAACACGGCGGCCACCGGCGCCGGCGCCTCCCCGGCGCCCGTCTCCGGCGGCATCCCGGTGCGCGGCTTCGTCCGCGGCGCCGAGAGCGCGCCCGTGGCGCAGGCCGCGGTCACGCTGATCTCGCTCGGCGGCCGCCAGCTCGGCCGCTCGGTCGCCCAGGCCGACGGCTCCTACGCGGTGGACGCGCCGAACGCCGGGTCCTACGTCCTGATCGCGTCCGCCGACGGCTACCAGCCGCAGGCGTCCACGATCGTGGTCAACGACGAGCCGGTCGCCTACGACGTGCTGCTCAGCGGCACCAGCGGGCTGACCGGTCTGGTGCGGGCCGCGGCGAACGGGCAGCCGGTCAAGGACGCCATGGTCATCGTGACCGACGTCCGCGGCGACCTGCTGGCCACCTCCACCACCGGTGACAACGGCGACTTCACCCTCGCCGAGCTGGTGCCGGGCACGGTGACCGTGGCGGTCAACGCCGCCGGGTTCCGGCCGCGCGCGCTGCCCGTCGAGGTCGGCGGCACCGGGGTCACCCGGGTCGAGGTCGACCTGGAGGCCGGCGCCCGCGTGCAGGGCGTCGTCAAGGCGCCGCACGGCGCGCTGGCCGACGCCCGGGTGACGCTGGTCGACGCGGCCGGCAACGTGGTCGGCACCGCCACCACCGGGTCGGACGGGGCGTACGCCTTCACCGACCTGGACAGCGGCGAGTACACCGTCATCGCGACGGGCTACCCGCCGGTGGCCACCTCCCTGACCGTGAACGGGCAGGGCGCGGACGGCCACGACATCGAGCTCGCCCACCCCGGCGAGTAGCGAGACCCCGGCCCGTGGTGGCGTGCGCGCTCTGAGCGGAGGTGCGCACGCCCGCCACGGGCCGGTTTCTTTACTTCTTTTCCGACCACTTTTTGAGCCTTTGCAGGGAGAAAACGGGATGGGACTGACCGCGAGGATCCGAACGCGGGACGGATGGGCCGTGTCGCACGCGGTCGTCACGGTGACCGACATGACCGGCACGCAGGTACTACGCGCCGAGGCGGACGCCGAGGGGGCCGTACGGGACACCACCGAGCTGCAGCCGGGGGCGTACACCGTGATCGTCACCGCCGTCGGCTACGCGCCGGCCGCGTCCAGCGCGATCGTGACCGCCAGCGGCCGGGCCGAGGTCGGCACGGTCACGCTGGCCCGGCAGGGCGGCACCGAGCTGCCGCCGCCGGGACCCTGGACCATCGACCCGGCGCACTCCAGCGTCGCCGCGGTCGCCCAGCACCTGGGCATTTCCAGCGTGCACGGCCGGTTCACGGACTTCGCCGGGCTGCTGGAGATCGCCCCGGACGACGTCACCAAGTCCCGGGTGGAGGCGGTCATCAAGGCCGCGTCCATCGACACGGGCAACGGCATGCGGGACACCCATCTGAAGTCGGCGGACTTCCTGGACGTCGAACGCTTCCCCGACATCACCTACCGCTCCACCGGCGTCTCGGTGGCCGGCCGGGACCGCTGGACGGTGCACGGCGAGCTGGGCCTGCACGGCGTGGTCCGCCCGGTCGACCTGGACCTGTCCTACCTGGGCACCGGCGCCGACCCGTGGGGCGGCACCCGGGCGGCCTTCAAGGCCACCACCGAGCTGCGCCGCGAGGACTTCGCCATGAACTACAACCAGGTCCTCCAGGCCGGCATCGCCGCCATCGGCACGACGCTCCGGGTCGAGCTGGACATCCAGGCGGTGCAGGGGGACTCACTCCCGGCCGCCTGAGCCGGCCCCGCCGGCCACCCGGTCCACCAGGTCCTGGCACAGGTCCCGCAGCTTGACGTTCCGGTTCTGCGAGACCCGGCGCAGCCGGTCCAGCGCGACCCGGGCGTCCACCCGTTCCCGGGACATCAGGATGCCGATCGCCTGGTCGATGACGCTGCGGGAGAGCAGGGCGGTGCGCACGTCGGCGACCGAGGAACGCCGCCGTTCGATGCGCAGCGCCGCGTCGACGGCACCGGCGGCCCGCTCCGCGAAGGCGCGGGCCGTCTCCCTGTCCTCCGCCAGCGAGCCCGGTTCGAGGCCGTAGAGATTGAGGGCGGCGCCGGTCTCGCCCTCCAGCGCGAGCGGCAGCGCCAGCACACAGCGCACCCCGGTGGCGCGCGCGTACTCGGTGTACGCCGGCCAGCGGGTCTCGGTGGCCAGATCGGGTACGTAACGCGGGCTTCCCGTCTCCGCCGCGTCCACGCAGGGACCCGAGCCGTTCTCGTACTGCCGGAGGTCCAGCCCGGCGGGCAGGCCCCGACTGCCGGCCAGGGTCAGCAGCCGGTCGGCCCGGCGCACGGTGATGCTGCACGCGACGGCGCCGGACACCTCCCGCACCGCGCGGTCGGTCAGATCGCGCAGCAGGGTGTCGAGGCCCTGGCTGCGCACCAAAGCGTGGTCCAGCGTGTCGGGCGTCTCGGCGGTCATGACGGTACGGATATCCCGTCGCCGCTCGTTAACGCCTGGGGGCGCCTCGGACCGGTTCGGTGCCGTGGGCCGGACCGGACCCCCGCACCGGACCGCACCGGCCCGGCCCCACCCGGCTCAGCGCTCGCCCGTGCCCCGCCCGCCGGGGGGCTCCTGGGTGTCGACGATGCGGCGGGCCAGGTCGCGGAGTTTGACGTTCTCCCGCTGGGACGCCTTGACCAGGCTCTCGAAGGCGCCGGCCGCGTCGATCTCCATGCGTTCCATCAGGATGCCGGTGGCCTGGCCGATCAGGTCCCGGGTGCGCATCGCCTCGGTGAGCTGCTCGCGTTCGGTCGCCGAGTCCAGGGCCAGGCTGACGTGCGCGGTGAACAGCCGGCCGACCCGGGTGGCGTCGTCGTCGAAGGCGCGCGGGCGGCCGGCGTAGGCGGTCAGGACGGTGAGACTGCGCCGGTCGGACCGGAGCCGCAGCGCCAGCGCGGAGCGCAGCCCGGAGTCGGACAGCGCGGTACCGGGGACCTCGGCCAGGCTGTCGTCCAACCGGGCCACGGGCACCGACCACAGGCGGTCCAGGAACGGGTGCGGCTCCCGGCCCCCGGGGCGCGACTCCGCGGCCCGTACGGCCTCGTCGGTCCAGGCCAGCACCCGGCGCTGACTGCCGCGCTCGACCACCGAGATGCCCGCCTGCTCGGCCCCGGGCACCAGGGTCACCGCCAGCCTGACGGCGGTGCGCAGGGTGCCGTTGGGAGTGACCGTCGCGTGCAGTTCCCGAGCCGCCGCGGTCAGGACCTCGGCCAGCTCGAAACCAGCCGGAAAACGCGGCACATCGGTAAATTCGGACGCAGTCACCACGAACCTCTTCGGCATGCACGGCCATACGGCCGTGCGCAGGAGAGCTCCGCAGCACATTCCCGACTGCGAGCACAGGACGGACAGCACTCTAGCTGCTCGGTTGCACGCAGGTGACGCCCGGCCGACCGTCCGCCCGAGCACCTTCCGCGCCCGGCCGTCGGCGTGGTGGAATGGGTGCCGGGTCAGGAAGCGGCCACCCCATTTCGGAAGCCGGACGGACGTCTGTCAGGTGAGTGACGTGACCTTCCTCCCCCCACCCGGTGCGCCGTACGAACCACCCGGCAGCACCGTGCTCGCACTGCCCCCGGAGATCGACTTCTGCAACGCCCCGGGGCTGCTCCCGCTCATCCTCGAAGCGGCCGGCCGCCGGCCCGGAGCCGATCCGCTGCGGCTGCTGGTCCTGGACCTGACCGGGACCGTCTTCATGGACTCCCAGGGCGTCCGGCTGCTCGACGAGGTACGCCACCGGCTGCCCGGCCGGGTCGGGCTGCGGCTGGTCGCCGCCCCGCACGGCGTGCCCAGCCGCGTCCTGGAACTCTCCGGCCTGCGCCGGGACATACCGGTGCACGACAACGTCGCGGAGGCGCTGGGACGGGCCGGCGGGGCCGTGGCCTGGAGGGGCGCAAGGGGCTTTTGACGGGCCCGGCCGGCAGCAGTGTGATGGCCTGCTGCCGACCGGCACCCGCGGGGCGGCGGCCCCATGTCGGCGGGGCCGCCGCCTAGGCTGGGGGCATGGCACCGAACATCGCGACGAACACCCGCGTCTCCCTGGCCGAGTTGCTCGACTTCGTCCGCCCCCGGCACCGGGCGCTGCTGCTGACCCGGCGGGCCGACGGCGGCCCCCAGGCGTCGCCGCTGACCTGCGGGGTCGACGACGCCGGCCGGATCGTGGTCTCGACGTACCCGGAGCGGGCCAAGACCCGCAACGCCCGGCGCGACACCCGGGTGAGCCTGGTCGTGCTGAGCGACGAGTGGAACGGCCCGTGGGTGCAGATCGACGGCACCGCCGAGGTCGTCGACAGCCCGGACTCCGTGGAGCCGCTCGTCGAGTACTACCGCAACATCGCCGGCGAGCACCCGGACTGGGACGAGTACCGGGCGGCGATGCTCAAGCAGGGCAAGTCGATCATCCGGGTCACCCCGGAGAAGTGGGGGCCGGTGGCCACCGGCGGCTTCCCGGCTCGGCTGGTGGAGGGGGACTGATCGTCCTGATCCGCCACCAGCCGTGCGTTCAGCTTCCGCCGGTCGGCTGGGTGAGGTCGTAGAAGGTGGCCGAACCGGCCGTGACCTCCTTGAAGTTCGCCTCCACCCAGGAGGTGATCTGCGCCGACGTACCGCTGTCGGAGTCGCTGCCCATGCCGCCTCCGGTGCCGCCGGAGACGAAGTAGTGGATCTTTCCTTCCGCCACGTACTTCTTGAACTGGGCCAGCGTGGGTGACGGGTCGGTGCCGTTGAAGCCGCCGATGGCCATCACCGGGTCGCCGGTGGCGAGCTGGTAGCTGGCGGCGTTCTGGGCGCCGATCGCGGCCGCGGCCCAGGTGTAGTCGTCGGCGTCGGTCTCCAGCAACTTCTTGGCCGCGGAGTCGACGTCGGCGCCGTTGAGCAGGCCGCCCATGCCGCCGCCTTGGCCGCCGCCCATGCCGCCGCTCTCGGCACCGCCCTGGGGCGTCTGGCTGCCGCCGTTCTGGTTCTGGCCGGGCATGCCGCCACCGGGGAAGCCGCCGGTGCCGCCCGTACCACCGGTTCCGCCGGTTCCGCCGGTTCCGCCGGTTCCGCCGGTTCCGCCGGTTCCGCCGGTTCCGCCGGGGGCGTTGCCGCCGCCCTGCTGGTTCTGGCCCGGCATGCCGCCGCCCTGGCCGGTGCCGCCCGGCATCCCGCCGCCACCGCCGGGGCCGCCGCCCTGGCCGCCGCCGGGACCGCCCATCATGCTCGCGCCGGACGGACCGGCCGTGACGATGGAACCGGTGTGGCCCTCGGCGAGGGTGCTGAGCGTGTACGCCGTGGGTCCGGCCAGTGAGGCCGCCAGGCCCAGCCCCGCCGCGGCGAGCGCCAACTGCCTCGACAGCCGCCCGGCGAAGACCAGTCCGAGCGCGGCCAGCAGGCCGCCGACCAGGACCAGCCACTTCAGCCACGGCAGGTAGTCGGGCGTGCGGTTGAGGAGTACGTACCCCCAGGCCGCGGTCGCCGTGACGGTGGCGGCCAGCACCAGCGCCACCCACAGCTCGCGCCGCTTCTCCCACAGCGCCGCGGCGCCGATGCCGACCACGGCGGCCAGGTAGGGGGCCAGCGCGATCGTGTAGTACTGGTGGAAGATTCCGGCCATGTAGCTGAAGACGGCCATCGTCGTCACCAGCGAGCCGCCCCAGGCCAGCAGGGTGGCGCGGGCCGCGTCGGTACGGGCCGCCCGGCGGGTCAGCACCAGGGCGCCGACCAGCAGGATCAGGGCGGCCGGGAGCAGCCAGGAGATCTGGCCGCCGATCTCGGAGTTGAACATCCGGTCCCAGCCGGTCTCGCCCCACTGGCTGGTGCCGCCCGTGCCGCCCCCGCCGCCGACGCTGCCGGTCTCCTCGCCGTTGATGCGGCCGAGCCCGTTGTAGCCGAAGGTCAGCTCCAGGAAGCTGTTGTTCTGCGAGCCGCCGATGTACGGCCGCGAGGAGGTCGGCCACAGCTCGACGATCGCCACCCACCAGCCGCCGGCGACGATCATCGAGACGGCGGCGAGGCCCAGTTGCGCGAACCGCCTGCGCACCCTGACCGGCGCGCAGACCGCGTACACCACGGCCAGCGGCGGCAGGATCAGGAACGCCTGGAGGGTCTTGGCGAGGAACGCGAAACCGACCGCCGCCCCGGCCCACAGCAGCCACTTGGTGCGGCCGTCCTCCAGCGCGCGGGTGACGAAGTACACGGTGAGCGCCATCAGCAGGGCCAGCAGCGCGTCCGGGTTGTTGAACCGGAACATCAGCGCCGCGACGGGGGTGAGCGCGAGCACCGCCCCGGCGATCAGTCCGGCCACCGCCCCGAACCGGCGGCGCACGCCCGCGTACACCACCGCGACCGTGCCGACGCCCATCAGCACCTGCGGGGTCAGGATCGCCCACGAGTTGAGCCCGAAGATCCGGACCGACAGCTCCATCGGCCACATGAACGCCGAGGGCTTGTCGACGGTGATGGCGTTGGCCGCGTCCAGCGAGCCGAAGAAGAACGCCTTCCAGGACTGGCTGCCGGCCTGCACGGCCGCCGAGTAGAAGGAGTTGGCGTAGCCGGAGGCGCTCAGGTTGTAGAGGTAGAGCGCCGCGGTGACCAGCAGCAGGCCGAGGAAGGCCGGGCGGGCCCAGCGCGGGTCCTCGGCACGGCCGCGCCACAGTCTCCGGGCCAGGGGCTGCTTCGGCGCCCCGGGAGGCGCGGTCGGGGGCGCGGTGGCGGGTGCGGGCGGGGGCGGGCTCCCGGTGGCGGGGTCGTCGGGGTCGGGGTCGGTGGTCCCCTGCCCGGTCGTCGCGTCGTAGTGCGTGGTCATCGGGGGTTCCTCGGGTCGGTGTCGGCGGGGAGCCGCGTCATCGCGTCCCGGTGGATCTCGTACGGGGCGGCCGGGCGCTGCGGCAGCGGGGGGTGTCCGTAGGGGTTCGGGTCGAACGGGGTCGCCGGCCGGTGGGTGGCCACCACGGTCGACGGCTCGGGGACGCCGGGGAGGTCCGCGTCCCGCTCCGGGAACACCCACGCCCGGAAGAGCAGGAACCGCAGCACCGTCGCCGCGAGGTTGGCGGCGATCAGCACCGCCAGCTCGGTGGAGTGCGCCGCGCCGTCCGTGGCCGCGTTCAGCGCGGCGAGCGAACCGCTGGTGAGGATCAGGCCGATGCCCCAGACGGCCAGGCCCTGCGCCTGGTGCCGGACGGCGCCGCCCCGGCCGCGCACCCCGAAGGTCAGCCGCCGGTTGGCGGCGGTGTTGGCGATCGTGGAGACCAGCAGCGCGAGGGCGTTGGCGATCTGCGAACCGGAGAAGGTCCGGAAGCCGCTGTAGAGCAGCAGGTAGAAGAGGGTGGAGAGGGCGCCGACGACGCAGAACCCGACGAGTTGCCGGGTCAGTCCGGGCGGCACGTCCTTGATGTCCCGGTCGCGCGGGTCGTCGCCGAACGGCCGGGCCAGCCGGTCCAGCGGCAGCGAACCGGTGGCCAGCGCCCGCCCGACCCGCCAGACGCCCTTGAGGTCGTCGGTGGCCGTCTTGACGATGTGCACGGTGGAGTCGGGGTCGTCGACCCAGTCGACCGGCACCTCGTGGATCCGGAGTCCGGCGCGCTCGGCGAGCACCAGCATCTCGGTGTCGAAGAACCAGCCGGAGTCCTCCACCAGCGGCAGCAGCACCCGGGCGACGTCGCCGCGGATCGCCTTGAAGCCGCACTGCGCGTCGGAGAAGCGGGCCTGCAGCGAGCCGCGCAGGATGAGGTTGTAGGAGCGGGAGATGAACTCCCGCTTGGCGCCGCGCACCACCCGGGAGGAGCGGGCCAGCCGGGAGCCGATCGCGAGGTCGGAGTGGCCGGAGATCAGCGGGGCGACCAGCGGCAGCAGCGCGTTGAGGTCGGTGGACAGGTCGACGTCCATGTAGGCGAGGACCGGGGCGTCGGACGCCGACCAGACGGTCCGCAGGGCCCGGCCGCGGCCCTTCTGCTCCAGCCGGAAGGAGCGCACCTCGGCCAGCTCCGCCGCCAGCCGCGCGGCGACCTGCGGGGTGGTGTCGGTGGACGCGTTGTCCGCGATCGTGATGCGGAAGGCGTACGGGAAGGTGCGGGCGAGGTGCTCGTGCAGTCTGCGCACGCACGGCTGGAGGTCCTTCTCCTCGTTGTAGACGGGGATCACTACGTCCAGGACAGGCGTACCGGCCCCCGCGGCCGGGAGGTGCTCCCGCGCCGGCAGGGTGCCCGGAGAAGAGTCGGTTCGCATGACACCGACTTTTCTCAACCGCCCTGTCGCACCCGTGTGGTGACGCTGTGCTGTGCCTGTGAGTGCGATGCCCAGTTTGTCCGGGGGTCGGGCGGGCCGGCCACGGGGGCGGGAAGCGCGGGTACATACACGGTGAACACCGTGCGTCCGGGCACGCTGTCCACGGTCACCGCGCCGCCGTGCGCGGTCGACACGGCCTGCACGATGGCCAGGCCCAGGCCGGTCGAACCGGTGGCCCGGGAGCGGGTGGTGTCGCCGCGCGCGAACCGTTCGAAGACGCGTGGCAGCAACTCGGCCGGGATGCCCGGCCCGTTGTCCTCGATGTCCAGGCAGAGCCAGGTCCCCTGCCGGCGCACCCGGGCGGTGACCGTCGTGCCGGGCGGGGTGTGGTTGCGGGCGTTGCCGAGCAGGTTGACCAGCACCTGCTGGAGCCGGGCGGCGTCCGCCGAGACCAGCGCCGGTTCGTCGGGCAGGGCGAGCCGCCAGTTGTGGTCCATGCCGGCCGCGCGGGCGTCGCTGACGGTGTCCACGACGAGCGGGACCAGGTCGGTCTGCTCGAACTGGAGCGGCCGTCCGGCGTCCAGCCGGGCGAGCAGCAGCAGGTCCTCGACGAGCAGGGTCATCCGGCCCGCCTCGGACTCGATCCGGCCCAGCGCGTGCCGGGTGTCGGGGCCGACCTGTTCTCTTCCCCTGCGGGTGAGTTCGGCGTACCCGCGGATGGAGGCGAGCGGGGTACGCAGCTCATGGCTGGCGTCCGCGACGAACTGCCGGACCCGGGTCTCGCTCTCCTGCCGGGCGTGCAGCGCGCCGTGCACGTGGTCGAGCATGCGGTTGAGCGCGGCGCCGACCCGGCCGACCTCGGTGTGCGGGTCGCACTCGGCCTCCGGGACCCGCTCGTTGAGGTTGACCTCGCCGGAGTGCAGCGGGAGTTCGGAGACCCGGGTGGCGGTGGCGGCGACCTTGCGCAGCGGGCGGGTGGCCACGCCGACGATGATCAGTCCGGCCAGCGAGGCGGCGATCAGGCCGGCCGCGGTGACGCTCACCTCGACGATGATCAGGGTGTTGATGGTGTTGTCGACGTCGGCGGTCGGGATGGCGACGTAGAAGGCGCCGCTGGGGCCCGACTTGTAGGTGACCCGGTACTCGCCGAGGCCGGGTACCTCCACGGTGTGCTCGTGGCTGTCCTGGGGAACGGAGGCGAGCGCGGCGGTCTGCGCGGCGTTCAGCGACTTGGCGTCCAGCGAGTAGTCCTCGTCGGACTTCTTGCCGTACGCGGCCTCCGTGATCTCGCCGTCGACGACCTTCGCCGCGATGGTGGCACCGGGCTGCGGGCCGTGGGAGACGAACTCGGTGACGTCGGTCGCCTCGTCGGGCTTCTGCCCCTCGGAGTTCTGCCCGTCGGAGTTCTGCCCGTCGGAGTTCTGCCCGTCGGGCTTCGCGTCGCCGACGACGCCACCGCTGCCGCCGCCGCCCTTGCCGGTGTCCGTCGGGCCGCCCGGCGGCGTGAAGTCGCCCGAGGCACGCATGGCGACCTCACCGAGCTGCCCGTCCAGCTGCTCGTACAGATGCGACCGCAGCGCCAGCGTGGTGACGCTGCCGATCACCGCGCACACCACCGCGATCAGCGCCACCGACGCGACGACGAGCCGCGTCCGCAGAGTGCGCGGACGCGGCCGACGCGGGCGCCGGCGCGGTCGCCGGCCCGTCATGACACCGCGGGCTTGATCAGGTAACCGGCGCCGCGCCGGGTGTGGATCATCGGCTCCCGGCCGGCGTCGATCTTGCGCCGCAGATACGAGATGTACAGCTCGACGACGTTGGCCTGGCCGCCGAAGTCGTAGGACCAGACCCGGTCGAGGATCTGCGCCTTGCTGAGCACCCGCCGCGGGTTGCGCATGAGGAAGCGGAGCAGCTCGAACTCGGTGGCGGTGAGGTGGATGTTGTCCCCGCCGCGCGTCACCTCGTGGCTGTCCTCGTCGAGGGTGAGGTCGCCGACGACCAGTACGGAGTCGGACCGGCGGTCGGCCGCGCCGGACCGGCGGATCAGCCCGCGCAGCCGCGCGACGACCTCCTCCAGGCTGAACGGCTTGGTGACGTAGTCGTCGCCGCCCGCCGTCAGCCCGGCGATACGGTCCTCGACCGCGTCCTTCGCCGTCAGGAACAGCACCGGCACGTCGGGCAGCTCGCGGCGCAGCCGGCCGAGCACGCTCAGCCCGTCCATGTCCGGCAGCATCATGTCCAGTACGACGGCGTCGGGACGGAACTCGCGGGCGGTCTGGATCGCGCCCTGTCCGTCCCCGGCACTGCGGATCTGCCAGCCTTCGTACCGCAGGGCCATGGACAGCAGCTCGGTGATCGACAACTCGTCGTCCACCACAAGCACTCGGACGGGGCTCCCGTCCGGCCTCAGCAGTTCGGTGCGCCCCTGGGGCGAGGTCGTGGTCATGTTCCACACCATGTCGGGGACCTCTGAGAACATGCTTTCCAGAACCTGTGATTTATCTGAGAAACCCACAGCCACCTCTCAGGAACCCTCTTCCCCACCACCGGGGCCCGCCCGGTGCGCACCGGGGCGGAGGCTGTGGCCGGCACCCACCGGGCGTCCAGCCCGCCCGCCGCACATCCCCCGGCGACCGCGTCAGAACAGCCCGTCCTGCCGCCCTTCGGCCGCCACCGCCCGCAACGCCCGCACCGGCAGGTCGAACCGGTCCTCGTCGCCGGCCGGTCCCAGCCCCCACCCGCTCATCAGCCGCGTATCCAGTACGACGACCCCACGCGCCGTCGCCAGATGCAGATCCGGCCCGGCCGCCGCCACCAGCTCACCACCGGCCGTCCCTCCCCCGACCAGCTCGGTCACCTCTGCCACCGGCGGAGCGGCGCCGGACGCCGCCTCCGCCAGCCCGAACACCCGGGCGTGATCGACCGCCCGGAACGGCTCCGGCGTCAACGCCTCGGGCCAGCCGCCCAGTCCCACCGCCCGCCCGTGCAGTTCCTCGATCTCCGCCGCGCGCTGGGCCGCCGTACCCGGCAGCACCGCCCGCACCGCGCGCTTGTGCGCGTACGGAATCCGGTCGGGCACCCGCAGGGCGGCCCGCAGCAGCTCCTCCGTGCGCCGCGCGGCCATCAGCGGCCCGCTGCCCAGCCAGCTGAAGCAGACCGCCCCCTGCTCCAGCAACCTGGCCGGCCCGCGCTCCAGCCCGGTGATCCCGACCTTCACCAGCCCGGGCCCGAACCACGCCAGATACACCCGGTACGGACGCGGGTCGTCCGCGATCGTGTCGGCGGCCACCGAGTGCGCCCGGTCCAGCCGGGCACACTCCTCGCACCGGCCCCCCGTACTCCGGCCCGGCACGACCGCCGCCAGCGGGCAGACGTTCCCCCGCGCTCCCGCACATCCGCGTCCACCCCCTTCCGCGACCCCGAAGGCCACCCGTTTCCCCCAGGTCAGCGCAGTACGCCGCCCGCCGTCCCAGACCAGCACGGGCCCCTCCGCCGACCACCGCAGCCCCGCGCACCGCCACATCCGTGCCATCTCTGTCGAGAGTAGAGGGCACCACTGACAGTCCCCGTGACGCACGGGTCGTCGGTGGCCGAGTGCCGGCCGCCGAAGGGGCCGCCCCGCCCGACTGGCCGTCCCGAGCGAGCGCCGTGGGCCGCCCGGCTGGAGCCGCTTCAGGTGGCGGTCCGGGACGGTCCGGAGCCGCTCCACCTCCACGTCGTCGTGCGCGCCCCGCTGGGGCACCACGGCGATCCCGATCGCGCGGTCGCCGCCGAGCAGCACGAAGAGCCGGGGTGCCGGGCCCGTGCCCGGAGGGCCTCTTCGAAGTCCTCGGCTGTCAGCCGGTAGCTGAGCTCGACCACCGCACCGTGATCCGCGCTCCGCTGCGCGAAATCCCCGCCCTTGGATGTGTCCATGAGGACCGAGCCCAGTGAAGCCTAGTGAGGGTTTCCCCTGGATCCGGGCCGCCGCTGCACGATTCACCTGACGTTCCACCGCAAAAGCGAGAGGCCCTGTGGATCTCTCCACAGGGCCTCTCGCTCGGCTGTGCACTCGGCAGGATTCGAACCTGCAACCTTCTGATCCGTAGTCAGATGCTCTATCCGTTAAGCTACGAGTGCTTGTCTTGCTGCTGTTCTGTTGTCGTCTCCGCCCCGTCCCTTCCGGCCCGTCGCGGCGACAGGAAGAACATTACATGACTGCCGCCGTCATGTGAAATCCGTTTGCCCTACCCCTTGTGACCTGCGGAAACCACGAAGCCCCGGCCGGGGCCGGGGCTTCGCGTTCTTGTGCGGAGGCGGAGGGATTTGAACCCTCGATGGGCTTTAAAACCCAAACCGCATTAGCAGTGCGGCGCCATAGACCGGACTAGGCGACGCCTCCAGACAACGCATCCCCTCGCGTGAGCGCGAGCGGTGCTTGCCGATGATGACACAGCCGAGCGCGGTGTCACCAATCGGCCCCCACGGTACTAGGCGGGCGGCCCGCAGGGCAAAGCCCTTACCGTCGTCAGGGCGACCGCAACGTCCGGCGGGTTGACGCGTTGATCAGGTCATGTTGCATGTCACCCGCCTCCTCGGCGCCACCGCCCTCGGCATCGCCGCCCTCTCCCCCCTGTCCGCCGCCGCGCCCGTCGCCGCCACCCCCGCCGCCCCGGCCGATCGCCTCGCCCCGCCGCCCGTCAGGGACGAGGACCGGGCCGACCACCTCACCGTCACCGTGCGCGACGCGGGCGACGGCAAGGACGGCACGTACCAGCTGTACTGCCGTCCCGGCGGCGGCAGTCATCCCGACCCGGACGCCGCCTGCGCCGCGGTCGACCGGAGCACGCGGGCCGGGCAGGACGCCTTCGCCCCCGTACCCGAGGGCAGCATGTGCACCTTCCAGTACGGCGGCCCGGCCACCGCGCACATCACCGGCACCTGGGCCGGCCACCGCGTCGACGCCACGTACGACCGGCGGGACGGCTGCCAGATCGGCCGCTGGGACCGGCTGGTCCCGCTCCTGCCCGACCTGCGGCCCACTGCCTGAGCAGTCCGAGGACGTGCGGTACAGGCCGGGGACAGGGGGCGGAACGGTTCCGCGAAGGTCTCGCAAAGGTCCCGCGACGTCAGGGCGTACGGACACGCGTTCTCCGTCACTTCGACGTGCGACCTCCCTCGCATCCGGCGCCGCGGGCGCGACCCCAGCCCTTAGACTCCCTCGGGTGACACGTCGCGGGCCGGTTGGCAAGATGGCCCGAGCGGTCGGCAAGGTGCGGTAACAGGGAGGAAGGCGTCTCGTGAGCGGCAGGCCATCCCGGGGCGCTGCTCGCCTCGCAGCCATACTGGACGCGCTGCCGGACGCGTTGGTCCTGGTCAACGCCAACGGAACCGTCGTCAACGCGAACACCATCGCGCTGGAGGCCTTCGAGGCGCCCGGCACCGCGCTGGTCGGCCGCGGGCTGCTGGACCTGCTCCCGGAGTTCGACTCCAAACTCATCCCCGGCTCCATGCGGCGCCCCGACCACATCGACCCCCGGGCCCGCACCAAGCCGACCCGCATGGTCGCGCGGCGCACCGACGGCTCCGAGTTCCCGGTCGAGGTGGCCAGCGCCAACGTCGACTCCGGCCAGCCGGCCTACGACGCCTACGGCTCCCCCGGCGACGAACTGCTGATGCTCGTCGTCCGCGACCTGTCCGGCACCGTCGACACCGAGGCCGAACTGGCCCGTTCGCAGCGGCAGACCGAGATGATCCTGCGGGCCGCGGCCGAGGGTGTCGTCGGCACCGACACCGACGGCCGGATCGTCCTGGTCAACCCGGCCGCCGCCCAGATCCTCGGCTACCGCGCCAGCGACCTCGGCGGCCGCGAGCTGCACACCCTCGTCCTGCACTCGCGCGCCGACGGCTCCCCCTTCCCGTACGACGAGTCGCCGCTCGCCGACACCCTGCGGTCCGGGCGCAAGCACCGGGTGCGCGGGCAGGTGGTGTTCACCAAGAGCGGCGACCCGCTGCCGGTGGACCTGACCACCGCGCCGGTCCGCGACGGCGACCAGCTCGTCGGCGCCGTGATGACCTTCACCGACCGGCGGCCCTACGACGCGCTGCTGGAGGAGAAGGAACAGGCCGCCGAGCGGCACGCGGCGGAGCTGGAACGGCTCGCCGAGGAGCACGCCGCCGAGCTGACCGCGCTGCGCGAACGGCACACCGCCGAGCTGACGGAACTGCGCGAGCAGCACGAGGAGACGCTGGCCGCGAACGAGGAGCGGTACGCCGCGCTCGGCGAGCGCGAGAAGGACCGGTACGAGGCCCTGTCCGGCCGGCACGAGCAGTTGCTGACGCTGCTCGGCACCTCGCTGCGCGGGCCGCTGGAGGAGCTGCGGCGGGAGCTGGCCGCGCTCGCCTCCGACGACGCCGGACAGCTGTGGCCCGAGGCCAACCAGGTGCTGCACCACCTCTCGGCGGGCTACTCCCGCATCACCACCCTCATCGACAACGTGCTCGGCTACCAGCGGCTCGACGCCCAGGGCAGCGCGGGCGGCGGGGTCGCCCGCACCAAGGTCATGCTCGACGCGGTCGTCGCGGCCGGGGTCGACGGCGCGGTGGAGCTGGTCGGGCCGGGACGGGTGCAGTTCGCCGTGCACGCGCCGCCCATCGAGGCCGAGGTCGACGCCCGGTTGCTGGCGACCGCCCTCGCGCACCTCGTCGCCGACGTCGCCGGGGTCGACGCGACCGGCAACGCGCCGGTCTCGGCGGGCGGTTACATGGACAACACCGTCGTGGTGGCCGCCGCCCAGCGCGGCGAGGTGGTCCGCATCGAGGTACGCGGGCCGTACGCCGGGGGAGACCCGGTGCACCAGCCGATCGTCCGCGGCATCGTCCGGGCCCACGGCGGCGTCCTCCAGACGCACGAGGTGCCGGGGATGAGCGGCAGCGCGTACGTCCTCGAAGTCCCGATCGGCGGTGGGGCGGGGGCCGTCGAGGCCGCCGTACCGGCCCCCGGCGGGGTCGTCGCGGTCCCGGACCAGCCGGTCTCCGGTGAGCCGGGACCCGGCGGTGGCGGGGGCCGGCGCCGGGCGCGGCGCGCTTCGGTCGACGCCTTCCTGGAGAGCGAGGTCGGGGGGCCTGGCGACGGCGGTGTCGGTGGCGGTGGCACGGAAGGCGGTACGCCGACCGGCCGGCGCAGGCGGCGCGCGGTCCCGGAGCCCGAGGCGGCACCCGCGCCGGTGTCGGCCCCGGCCGACGGGTCCGGGCGTAGGCGCGGGCGGCCCGCCGAGGACGTCGGTGGCGGCCCCGCCGCCCTGGAGGCGCCGGTGGCCGCCGGGCTTCCCGGGGTCACCGAGGGGGCCGTCGTCACGGCGGCCGAGCACGCCGCCGGGACCGCGGCCACGGGCAACAACCTGGGCGGGACGGTTCCGCCGCGCGGGGTGCCCGGCCCCGAGGCCGCCGGACGGCGCGCCCTTGGCCGCGACGGCGAACAGCACGCGTTGCCGCCGGCGCTTCCCGCGCAGGGCGGCGAGGGCGACGCGGGCGGTGCAGACGGTGCAGACGGTGCAGACGGTGCGGGGAGCCAGGACGAGCAGTCCGAGGCGGGCCAGCCGACCGGGCGTCGGCGCCGGGCGCTGGCCTCGGCGGCCGAGCGCGCCGCCGCGCAGGAGGCGGGCCCGCGCCAGGTCTTCGCCCTGCCACCGGCCGACGCGGACCGCCAGGCTTCGGTGCCGCCGGGGAGTGGGCAGGCTTCGGTGCCGGGGCAGGTTCCGGCAGCGGCTGCGGGGGGGCCGGTACCGGCAGCGGCTGCGGGGGGGCCGGTACCGGCTGCGGGTCAGGTGCAGGCGCAGACGCAGGTGCCAGGACCGGCTGCGGGCCAGGTTCCGGGGCAGGGGCAGGGGCAGGGACAGGTCGCTGTTCCGGGTGCGGGGCCGGCTCCGGGCGCGGCTCCGGGACAGCCCTTGGTCGCGGCTGTGGGCCAGGTGCCGGGACAGGTACCGGTTCCGGGGCGGATGACGGTCCCCGCTGCCGGGCAGGCCCCGGTCCCGGCCACCGCCACCGGACAGGTCCCGGTTCAGGTCCCCGGGCAGCTGCCCGTCCAGGCACCGGGGCAGTACCCCGTCACGACTCCGGGGCAGATTCCCGTACCGCCTGCGGGTCAGACCCCCGTACCGGCTCCGGGGCACCCCCCGGTGCCGGCCGCAGGTCAGCCGGCCGGGTCGGCTCCGGGCGGGACGGCTCCGGGCGGGACGCCGGTCCAGGCCACGGGCCAGGTTCCCGTCCAGGTCCCCGGGCAGCTGCCCATCCAGGCACCGGGGCAGCAGCACCCCGTACCACAGGCGCCGGGGCAGCCTCTCGTACCACCGGCCCCCGCCGCAGGGCACGCCCCGCTCCCGGCGCACGCGTCGGTCGTTCCGGGGGCCGTCGGCGGGGCGGCGGGGGACGGTGGGCGGCATGACGCCGTTCCGCAGGATCAGGCCGACGAGCACACCCCGCCGCAGCCGCACCCCACCAACGCGCCGACGGGCCGTCGGCGCCGGGCGGTCGGTTCGCCGCCGGAGCCGTTGGGCGCGGGGGAGGCGGACGGTCAGCCGCTGCCCCCGCAACCGGCACCGGCACCGGCGCACTCCCGCCCGCAGCCGTGGCCGGCAGCCGGTGACACCTCCGGCGCCGGTCTGCCCGTACCGCCGCAGGCGCCCGCCGCCGAGACCACCTCCGGGCGGGGCACCCCGCTGCCGCCGGAGAACGCGCCCGGGGCGGCCCAGCCGCTGCCCGCCGAGGCCGCGGCCCCGCTCGATCCGGACTCGACGCAGGGGCGGGCGATCAGCGTGCGGACACTGGGGCAGGGCGTGCCGTTCAACCGGCAGGCGGCCCAGGTGCAGCAGCCGACGGCCACCCCCGCCCCGCACCACCCGAACGGTTCCGGACGCCGCCGCAAGCTCGGTACCCCGCCCGACCCGGCCGCCGGCCGCCCGGAGCAGGGCACCCAGGGGGCGGCCGCCCGGCCGCATCCCGAGCAGCCGGCCCGGATCGGGCAGCCGACCGAGGGCACCGGACGGTCGTACGCCATAGGCGCACCGGACAAGGACGCCGCCGAGGGACCCGAGCCGCTGGACGGGCCCGGCGGGGCGGTGGAGGTCGCCGATCCGCCGCGGCCGCAGCCGATGGACGACGAGCTGCCGCCGGAGCCCCTGGACAACCCGCGCCGGCTGCTGGTGTGGCCCGCGCCGGACGTCAGTACCCAGCAGGCGCTGAGCGACCGCGGCTACCGGCCGGTCGTCGTGCACTCGCGCGAGGAGGTGGACGCGCAGATCGCGGCGTTCCCCGCCGCGCTGTTCGTGGACCCGCTGACCGGGCCGATCACCCGGACCGCGCTCCAGTCGCTGCGGCAGGCGGCGGTGGCCGCCGAGGTGCCGGTGATGGTGACCGCCGGGCTGGGGCAGGCGTCCCGGGACGCCGCCTACGGGGCCGATCCCGCCGTACTGCTGAAGGCGCTGGCGCCGCGGGACAGCGAGCAGCATCCGCCGCGGGTGCTGCTGATCGAGGAGCACGCGGAGATCGCGCTGGCGCTGACGGCGACGCTGGAGCGGCGCGGCATGCAGGTGGCGCGGGCCGCGAGCGACGCGGACGCGGTGACGCTGGCGGGGCAGTTCCGGCCGAACCTGGTCGTGATGGACCTGATGCGGATGCGGCGGCGGGAGCCGGGTGCCGGGTTCGCCGGGATCATCGACTGGCTGCGCGCCAACGGGCAGCTCAACCGCACCCCGCTCGTCGTCTACACCGCCGCCGTCGACCAGGCCGATCTGCCGCGGCTGGCCTCGGGGGAGACGGTGCTGTTCCTCGCGGAGCGGTCCACCAGCGCCGAGGTGCAGGCCCGGATCGTGGAGCTGCTGGCCCGGATCGGGACCAATTAACGACCGTCGGCCCCAATGATCCCCGGCTTACCCCGACCCCCGACCTCCGACCCCCGACCCCCGGCTCAACGACCCTCGACGGCGATGATCCTGCGGGCCGCCTCCTTGATGGAGGCGCGCAGGCGGGCGGCGTCGGGGGCCTCGCCGCCGACCAGGATGCGTTTCATCTGGGGGACGACCATCGCCCAGTTGGTCATCGCGACCAGCAGGAAGAGGAGGTCGGCGGCGGGGATCGCGTCGGTGACCACACCGCGCCGCTGGCCGTCGCGCAGGGCGGCGACCTTGCGGGCGTAGTGCTGCTGGCGTTCGGCCTCGTGCGGGAGTTCCTCCGCGCCGTACTCCAGGCCCTCCCAGAAGAGCAGGCGCAGCAGCTCGGGGTGGTCGACGTGGTAGTCCATCAGGCGGTCGATCCAGCCCTCGATGTCGTCCGGGTCGACCGGGACCGCTATGGCCAGGTCGAGCATCCTGTGCTCGAGGACGGTCGCGAACAGTTCCGTCTTGTTGCCGTAGTAGGCGTAGATCAACTGCTTGTTGGCCTTGGCCTCGGCCGCGATGCGGTCGATGCGGGCGCCCGCGACCCCGTGCGCGGCGAATTCCGCCACCGCCGCTTCGAAGATCCGCGCCTTGGTGGCTTCGGGGTCCCTTGCTGCCATGCGGCCAGGGTAGCCGCCCCGGCTCGGTAACCAACTATTTGGTTGACCGGAAGGGAATGCGGCGGCAGTCTCTTGAGTTGTCACCAACCAACCAGTTAGTTGCCCAGTCGCCTAATTGCCTAGTCGCAAGACCGACCGTGTGCGCGAAGGAGTTGTCCCGCCCATGTCGTCACCAGCACCCACCACCGAAGCGCCGGGAACCGGGACCGGGGCGGCGGCCCGTGCCGCCACCCCGCCGAAGCCCACCCTGCGCTCCCGCCTCTTCCTCCCCCTGATCGCCGTCTGCACCGCCGCCACGGCCGCCAACATCTACATAGCGGCCCCGCTGCTCCCCCTCATCGCCCGCGACTTCGGCTCCACCCCCTCGGCGGTGGCCTGGCTCGCCTCGGTCGCGCAGTTCGGTTACGCGGCCGGCCTGCTCTTCTTCGCCCCGCTCGGGGACCGGGTGAACCGGCGGCGGCTCGTCGCCGTGCTGACGCTGGCCGCCGCCGCGGCCCTGGTGGCCGGCGCGGCCGCGAACGGGACGTACGCCCTCGCCGGCGCCGTACTGATCGCCTCGGCCGCCACCGTCGTACCGCAGCTCCTGGTCCCGCTGGTCGCCCAGCGCGCCCCCGCGCACCACCGGGCCCGGCATGTCGCGGCCGTGATCGCGGGTCTGTTCACCGGCATCGTGGCGGCCCGGGTGGCCGGCGGCCTCGCCGGGCAGGCGTTCGGCTGGCGCTGGGTCTTCCTGGGCGCCGCCGCGCTGACCGCCGTGCTGGGCCTGGCGACCGCGGCCGTCCTGCCCCGGGAGACGCCCCGGCACAGCGGACCGCTGTTCGCCGGGCTCGCCGCGCTGCCGGGGGTGCTGCGGCACTCGCCCGACCTGTGGCGCGCGTGCGTGCGGCAGGCCGGGATGTACGGCGCGTGGAGCGCCATGTGGACCTCCCTGGCCCTGCTCCTCACCGGCGGCAGCGCGGTCGACGGGTACGGCATGACCACCGCCGCGGCCGGGCTGTTCGGTCTCTTCGGACTGACGGCGAGCGTGGTCGCGCCGCTCGCGGGCGGACTGGTGGACCGGTTCGGCGCCGCCAAGGTGGTGCGGACCGCGTACCTGGTCGCCGCCGTGTCGGTGCCGCTGTTCTGGCTGGGCGGTCAGATCATGGCGGCGCTGTGCGCGGCGGCGGTCCTGGTGCACGCGGCCCTGGTCGCCTCCCACGTCGCCAACCAGACCCTCGCCCTGACCACCACCTCCGCCCCGGCCACCGCCAACACGGCCTACGTGGTCGCGGGCTTCGCCGGCGGCGCCACCGCCTCGGCCCTCGCGGGCACCGCCTTCACCCACTGGGGCTGGGGCGGCGTGTGCGCGGTGGCCGGGGCTTGGCTGGTGCTGGGCTGGGTGGCGACTTCGGCGCGGGCGCGCCGGGGCGGGGTGGTCACGGGGGCGTGACGGTGGGGTTCGGCGGACGGACGTACGAGGACCGGCGAGGTCACGGGCGGAGAGACCGCCGAGGTCACGGGCGAGGGACCGGCGAGGTCACGGGCGGAGAGACCGCCGAGGTCACGGGCGGAGAGACCGGCGAGGTCACGGGCGGAGAGACCGGCGAGGTCACGGGCGGAGAGACCGGCGAGGTCACGGGCGGAGAGACCGCCGAGGTCACGGGCGGAGGGCGACCGCCGGGGTCACGGGCGGAGGGCGACCGCCGGGGTCTCCCTGACCGCCCCCCTTCGCCGCCCTACGAACCCGAATTGACCGCCCCACGAACCCGAACGCCCCGCCGCCTCACAGCCGAGTGACCGGCAGCTCCCCCGCGGCGTACCGGCGGCGCAGCACCTTCTTGTCGAACTTGCCGACGCTCGTCTTCGGCACCGCCTCGATGACCGTCCAGCGCTCCGGGAGCTGCCACTTGGCGATCCCCCGCTCGTCGGCGAGGAAGGCGCGCAGGCTCTCGAAATCGGCGGTGGCGCCCTCCCGGAGGACCACCGTGGCCAGTGGACGCTCGCCCCACTTGTCGTCGGGCACGGCGACGACGGCGGCCTCGGCGACCTCGGGGTGGGCCATCAGCGCGTTCTCCAGGTCGACGGACGAGATCCACTCGCCGCCGGACTTGATGACGTCCTTGGCGCGGTCGGTGAGGGTGAGGTAGCCGTCGGGGGAGATGGTCCCGACGTCGCCCGTCTTCAGCCAGCCGTCCGCGCTGAACTTGTCGGCGGGCCGCAGCGGTTCGGCGGCGGGTCCGCCGTAGTAGGCGCCGGCGATCCAGGGGCCCCGAACCTCCAGCTCGCCGGCCGACTCGCCGTCCCAGGGCAGCCGTTCGCCGCCCGGGCCGGTGAGGCGGGCCTCGACGCCGGCCGCGAACCGGCCCTGGGTGACGCGGTAGCCGAACTCCTCGTCCGTGCCGATCGCGTGGGCGGGCGGCATGCACACCGTGCCCAGCGGGGACGTCTCGGTCATGCCCCAGGCGTGCCGCACCCGCATGCCCAGCGCGTCGAACGCCTCCATCAGCGACGGCGGACAGGCGGAGCCGCCGATGGTCACCTGGGTGAGGGAGGAGACGTCCCGGGGCTCGGCGGTCAGCTCGGCGAGCAGGCCCTGCCAGATGGTGGGGACGGCGGCGGCGTGCGTCGGCCGCTCGCTCTCGATCATCCGGGCCAGCGGCGCGGGCTGGAGGAACCGGTCCGGCATCAGCATGTTGACGCCGGTCATGAAGGTGGCGTGCGGCAGACCCCACGCATTCACATGGAACTGGGGCACGACCACCAGTGAGGTGTCCTGGTCGGTCAGGCCCATCGACTGGGCCATGTTGACCTGCATGGAGTGCAGATAGACGCTGCGGTGGCTGTACACCACGCCCTTGGGGTCGCCGGTGGTGCCGGAGGTGTAGCACATGGCCGCCGCCGCGCGTTCGTCCAGCTCCGGCCAGTCGTAGGCGGCCGGCTTCCCGGCGATCAGCTCCTCGTACTCGTGCACCTGGACGGCGGCCGCGTCGAGCGGGGCCCGGTCGCCCGCGCCGGAGACGACGACGTGCTCGACCGTCTTCAGGTGCGGCAGCAGCGGGGCGAGCAGCGGAATCAGCGAACCGTTGGCGATCACGACGCGGTCGGCCGCGTGGTTCACGATCCAGGCGAGCTGCTCGGGCGGGAGGCGGAGATTGAGGGTGTGCAGGACCGCGCCCATGGAGGGAATCGCGAAGTACGCCTCGACATGTTCGCTGTTGTTCCACATGAGCGTCGCGACCCGGTCGTCGTCGCCGACGCCCAGGTCGTCGCGCAGGGCGTGCGCGAGCTGGGCGGCGCGGGCGCCGATCTCGGCGAAGGAACGGCGGTGCGGCTCCCCCTCGCCGGTCCAGGTGGTCACCTGGGAGGTGCCGTGGACGGTCGACCCGTGGGTCAGGATCCTGGAAATGAGCAGCGGTACGTCCTGCATCGTGCTCAGCACGGTGACCTCCCGGGGCGACATTGCCTACGCGGCGGTAAGGGGTGCGCTGATTCTGCGCACGTACCACGCGGTATGTCACTAGGTATCGGTGATCGATCACCGATCGCACCCCGCTCGGCCCACTCGCGGGGCCGCGCCCGGCCGCTCACGAAGGCCGGCGTCAGCCGCTCGTCGGAGTCCGGGTCACCTGGATATGCCCAGCTCGGGGTCGAGTTCCGGGTCGTCCCGGAGTTTGCCCAGGGCGCGGGAGACCGCCGACTTCACCGTGCCGACGGAGACGCCGAGCACTTCGGCCGTCTGGGCCTCGCTGAGATCCTCGTAGTACCTGAGGACGACCATCGCCCGCTGGCGGGCGGGCAGCCGCAGGATCGCCCGCCACATCGCGTCGTGCAGCGCCTGCTGCTCGGCCGGGTCGCTGCCGCCGGGCACGGGCTCCGGCTCGGGCAGTTCGTCGCACGCGAACTCGTCGACCTTGCGCTTGCGCCACTGCGAGGTCCGCGTGTTCAGCAGGGCCCGCCGGACATAGCCGTCCAGCGCGCGGTGGTCCTCGATCCGCTCCCAGGCGACGTACGTCTTGGTGAGCGCGGTCTGCAACAGGTCCTCGGCGTCGCTCGGGTTCGCGGTCAGCGACCGTGCGGTGCGCAGCAGCACCGGCTGCCGGGCCCGCACGTACGACGCGAAGGACGGGTACGCGAACGGCTGCTGCGGCGAGACCTTGGGCAGGGCGGCCTTGGGCAGGGCGGCCTTGGGCAGGGCCTTGGCCGAGACCTTGGGCAGAGCCTTCGACGAGGTCTTCGGCTGGGTCCTGGACGAGGTCCTGGGCGAGGTCCTGGGCGAGGTCCTGGGCGAGGTCCTGGGCGGCGTCCTGGGAGACGTCCTGGGCGAGGTCTGCGTCGCCGGCCTGGCGGCGTCCGATGCCCTGGTGCAGACGGGTGTGGTCATGCCTCAACGCTATGAGCGACGGATACGGCCCCGGATCGGCCGCAGGTCCCGAAGCGGGCTCCGCCTCAGGTTGTAGGGGTGGGGCCGGCCCCACCTCCTGAAGGTGGACGAGGGGTGGAGGCGAGTGAGGGTTCCCCCGGTGCCCCGGCCCTGGGTCTGCCTTGGCGAGCGGGCCGGGGAGAGCCGCTGCGTCCGATGCCGAAGACGCCTGCGCGGCGGTACCGAAGTACCGCCGCGCGGACGCAACGCGACCCCATGAAGCACACCCGCTCTGCAGCTTCGGAGCGAGGGGCCGGTGCCGGTGAGCCCACACCCGCGCCGGCCCCTCAGCTCACCACCACAGCGGGGTGAAGTTGACGGAGACGTTGTCGTTGCCCTGGTTGATGTACGCGAACCGGGAGCCGTCGACCTGCGCGGTGTTGTTCTGGTTCGTGGCACCCGAGCCGACCGCCTGCTGCTGCGTGGTCGCCGAGTTGCCGTTGTTGTCGTCGCCGACGCCGCTGCCGATGATGCCCGCGTAGGCCTCGGCGGCGGTCGAGCTGGATCCGTCGTCCGCGAGGGCGCCGTTGTCCGCGGTGGCCACGCCGGCGAAGAGGGCGGCGGCGAGCGGCAGGGCGGAGACGGCGGCGATGACGCGGGCGGTACGGATGCTTGCCATGTGTGTTCCTCCAGAAAGGTGCGCACCGGCTGCTGCCGAAGACGCGAGAAGTACCTGAACCTGATCTGAACCGGCCTGTTCACCAGGGAAGTTGGCCATCCGCCCCGGTGCTGTGCACGACGTCGCGTGATCAGAGTTGCCCATCGGATCCCCGGCGAACCACCCCCATCGCCCTGATTCGCCCTCAAGCGTGAGGACAAGTCGATAAACCCTTTTGCGCCCCTTGCGTCTCAGCTCAGGACAGGAGGGACAGCAACACCCCAAGCCCCGCAAGAGGTGAAGCGTTCCGGCACACCCACCCCCGACCGCCCCGCCCCGGCGTGTCGCACGCACGCCCCTTCCCTTCATCGAACGCGCGTACGAAAATAAAGTCATGGCCACCACCGACCGGCAGGCCACGACGCTGGCCCTCGCACACGCCCTGTCAGCCGCCGAACGCGGCCTGGCCGTCATCCCGCTGTCCCGGACCAAACTCCCGGCGCTGCGCTCCCCGCACCGCGACGACCCCGACCCCACCCCCTGCCACGGCGAGTGCGGCCGCCTCGGCCACGGGGTCCACGACGCCACCACCGACCCGGCCCGCGTCCGCGAACTGTTCGCCGCCGCTCCCTGGGCCACGGGCTACGGCATCGCCTGCGGCCTGCCGCCGCACCACCTCATCGGCGTCGACCTGGACACGACACCGGACGCCGGCTCCTCGACCGCCCTGCGCGAACTGGCCCTGCGGCACCTGTTCACGATCCCGCCCACGGTGGTCGTCCTCACCCCCAGCGGTGGCCGCCACCTGTGGCTGACCGGCCCGCCCGACGTCGTCGTCCCCAACTCGGCCGGCCGCCTGGCACCCGGCATCGACATCCGCGGCGCCGGCGGCTACCTCGTCGGCCCCGGCTCCCGCACCCGGCACGGCGCGTACACCACGGCCCCCGGCACCGCGCACCTCGCGCCCGCCCCTTGCCCACGCGCCCTACTCCGCCTCCTGCTCCCCGCGCCCCGCGCACACCACCGCACCACCGCCCCCTCCCCGTCCGCCGCCCACGGCCAGGGCCTCGTCCAGTTCGTCCGCTCCGCCCACGAGGGCCAGCGCAACACCCGCCTGTTCTGGGCGGCCTGCCGCGCCTACGAGGAGGGCCTCGGCCCCACCCTCACCGACGCCCTGCTCACCGCGGCCCTCCACACCGGCCTCACCGAACCCGAGGCCCGCGCCACCCTGGCCTCGGCGGCACGGATGACGGGGCATCGACCCTGACGGCCCCTGCCCTCCCCCAGACCGTCATCCCCTCAGCCGCAGACTGCGGACATGGCAACGGCCCCTGACCATACGTACTGGTCAGGGGCCGTTCGCCTGCGGTGGGTGTGGGATTTGAACCCACGGTGACATCGCTGCCACGACGGTTTTCAAGACCGTTCCCTTAGGCCGCTCGGGCAACCCACCCCGCTCCGGCCGGCAGGGGCGGAGCGGGTACAGCGTACCGGGAGCGGGCCGGTCAGTCGTCGCCGGACTTGGAGCCCAGGGTGAGGTCGACGGTGTTTTCCTTGCCGTCGCGCTTGTAGGTGACCTTGACCTTGTCGCCGGGCTCGTGGGTCCAGATCTCGCCGATCAGGGTGGGGCCGCTGTCGATCACGCGGTCGTCCAGCTTGGTGATGACGTCGCCGGGCTTGAGACCGGCCTTGTCGGCGGGGCCGCCGGACTCCACGGGCTCGGTGCCGCTGACGCCCTGCTCGGTGATCTGCGCGCCGTCCGTCGTCTCCTCCAGGGAGACCGAGGCGCCGATCCTCGCGTACACCGGCTTGCCGGTCTTGATCAGCTGCTGGGCGACGTACTTGGCCTGGTTGATCGGGATGGCGAAGCCGAGGCCGATGGAGCCGGCCTGGCCGGTGCCGCCGAGGCCGTTGCTCGCGGACTGGATCGCGGAGTTGATGCCGATGACGTTGCCTTGGGCGTCCAGCAGCGGGCCGCCGGAGTTGCCCGGGTTGATGGAGGCGTCGGTCTGCAGGGCGCTCATGTAGGACGCCTTGCTGTCGGCGCTGCCGTCACTGGAGGCGACCGGGCGGTTCTTGGCGCTGATGATGCCGGTGGTGACGGTGTTGGACAGGCCGAACGGGGCGCCGATGGCGATCGTGGAGTCGCCCACGGCCACCTTGTCGGAGTTGCCCAGCGGCAGCGGGTTCAGGTTCGAGGGGGCGTTCGCCAGTTTGATGACGGCGACGTCGTAGCCCTGCGCGTGGCCGACCACCGAGGCGTTGTACTTCTTGCCGTCGGGGAAGGTGGCGGTGAGCTTGCCGCCGTCCACCGCCTCGGCCACCACGTGGTTGTTGGTGAGGATGTGGCCCTGCTTGTCGAAGACGAAGCCGGTTCCGGTGCCGCCCTCGCCGCTGGTGCTCTCGGCCTCGATGGTGACCGTGCTGGGCAGCGCCTTGGCGGCCACGCCCGCGATGGTGCCCGCGTCGCGCTTGACCGAGCCGCCGGTGTCCGAGGCGGAGACCGTGGTGGAGCCCGAGTCGTTGTTCTCGGCCAGCGTGTAGCCGAGGCCGCCGCCCAGACCGCCCGCCACCAGGGCCGCGACCAGGACGGCGGCGACCAGTCCACCGCGTCCGCCGCCGGACTTCGGCGCGGGCGGCTGGTACGCGGCGCCCCAGCCGCCGGAGCCGTCGCCACCGCCGTAACCGGCCCCGCCACCCGTGCCGTCGCCGCCGCCTCCGTACGGGGCGGCCGGCGGCGGGGGCGGCGGCCAGGAGGCGTCGGGGGCCGAGCCCTGCGTGCCGGGACCGGACCCGTACGGGGCCGGGCCGGCCTGTCCCTGACCCGGTCCGGCCTGCTGACCCTGCGCCGGTCCGCCCTGGCCGCCGGGGTGTCCCTGGGCAGCGCCGCCCTGTGCTGCCGGCGGCTGCGGGGAGGCGGCTGCGGGAGTGTCCACCGGCACGGGGGGTGCGGACGGGGCCGGAGGAACCGCGGTGCCCTCGTTCTCGGTGCTCACAGCTTTACTCCTCGATCCACGGCTGTTGTTCGGTCACACTGAGTCGCACTCAGCCACGCTCGTGCGCGCCGGCCCGGACGGGTCCGACGCGGTGTAGCTGTGCATGTCTTCGCATGTCTTTTTGTATGCCGTCAGCTTTTCCCACGGGCCGTCAGAGCACCATAAGCGGTCGCTGTGGGTCCGCGGTTATTTCTTACATAGGGAATGTAAGACATACCGGTCAGGATGGACCGTCCGTGCCGCCCCATCCGGCTCCCACCTGCCTCCGCGCGGTGACACCATGACGCGGTGACCCACGCACGACAGCACCGTATCCAGGTCGTCGCCCACCGCGGGGCCTCGGAAGAGGCCCCCGAGCACACCCTCGCCGCGTACACCAAGGCCATCGAAGAGGGTGCGGACGCCCTTGAGTGCGATGTGCGCCTGACGGCCGACGGCCACCTCGTGTGCGTCCACGACCGGCGCGTGAACCGTACGTCCAACGGCCGCGGCGCGGTCTCGGCGATGGAGCTGGCCGACCTGGCGGCGCTGGACTTCGGCTCCTGGAAGACGCGCGAGGCGTGGCGGATGCGCGGCGAGGAGCCGCAGTGGGAGCACCGGCCGGAGGACCGGGAGGCGACGTCCGTACTCACCCTGGAACGGCTGCTGGAGCTGGTGGCCGACGCGGGGCGCCGGGTGGAGCTGGCCATCGAGACCAAGCACCCCACGCGGTGGGCGGGGCAGGTGGAGGAGCGGCTGCTGATCCTGCTGAAGCGGTTCGGGCTCGACGCGCCGGCCGACGCGGACGACACGCGCGTGCGCGTGATGAGCTTCTCGGCGCGTTCGCTGCACCGGGTGCGGGCCGTCGCGCCGACGCTGCCCACCGTCTACCTGACGCAGTTCGTCTCGCCCCGGCTGCGCGACGGGCGGCTGCCGGCCGGTGTCCGGATCGCGGGCCCCTCGGTCCGCATCGTGCGCAGCCATCCCGCCTACATCGAGCGCCTTAAGCGGGCCGGCCACCAGGTGCACGTCTGGACCGTGAACGAGGTGCGGGACGTGGACCTCTGCGTGGGTCTGGGCGTGGACGCCATCATCACCAACCGGCCCCGCGCGGTGCTGGATCACCTCGGCCGCTGAGACCCCCGGCCGGTACGCCGGCCCGGCGGCCGCGGCCGGCCCGGCGGTCGAACCGGCGGTCGAACCGGCGGTCGAACCGGCGCAAATCAGCCATCTGGTTACAGGGAGTGCTCCGGCGCGTTCGGAACGTGTTCGGGTGTGTCGAATGCGTCACCGGGCGGGGATCGGCCGGTTTCCGGTTCAGGCCAATGGGGCATCCACACCGTGGCGTGGGGCAAAGGAGGTCTCGGGGGTGGCGTTGGTGGTGGCACAGGAGGTGCCGACGTCGTCGAGCATGACCGTTCCCCATGGCCCTTCGGGCGTGGGAAAGGCAAGACACCGCATGCGTGATCAGCTGCGCAAGGGCGGGGTCACGGAAGCGGTCATCGACGACGCCGTACTGATCCTTTCCGAACTCTTGAGCAATGCCTGCAAACACGGCCGGCCCCTGGGCGACGCCCTGGCCGGGGACGGTGACGTCCGTGCCGCCTGGCGGGTGGACGCCGGCGGCCGGCTCCTGGTCGAGGTGACCGACGGCGGCGGACCGACCCGTCCGGCCCCGGCCACGCCCTCGGTGACGGCCCACGGGGGCCGCGGGCTCAACATCATCACCGCGCTGGCCGACGACTGGGGCGTACGTGACGACGCCCGGGGCGAGGTCACGGTCTGGGTCGTCGTGCACGACGACGTGTACGACCCGGACGCGGGGCACCGCCGTGACGACTTCGCCGCGCGGGTGGGCGCCCCGGCGGTGGCCGACATACCGGGACTGGACTTCGCGGACGCGTTCGACGATCTGGGCTGACGCTCCGGTACGTGCTCGATCCGATCGGTACGTGCGTCGGTGGAGGACGTACGCGAGTCCATCGGTACGCACCCGAGTCAGTGACGTGTCCCGGACGGCGGCGTACGGGAGCCGGGCCCCGGCCGACGGGTCCCGACCCCCTCATCCCCGCCCCGGAGTTGTCCACAGGGCCCCGTCGCCCGGGACGTGAGCGGCTAGGCTCGCGCCCGTACCAGAAGAGCCGTAACCGGGAGACACCCACGATGGCCAAGAAGCGACCCCAGACGAAGGCCAAGCGGCCTCAGCTCGACGCGGAGGTCCCGGTCGTCGGCGCCCGCGAGCCCTGCCCCTGCGGCAGCGGTCGCCGTTACAAGGCCTGTCACGGCCGGGCCGCCGCGCAGGCCGTGACCGAGCTGGTGCAGCGCCCGTTCGAGGGGCTGCCCGGCGAGTGCGACTGGGTGGCGCTGCGCGAGCTGGTGCCGGCCGCCACGGCCGAGCTGCCGCTGAAGGGCGGCCTGCCCGAGGGCGTGCCGTCCGTCACCCTGGCCACGGTGCTGCCGATGGCCTGGCCGGCGCTGCGCCGCGACGACGGCTCGATCCTGCTCGGGCTCCAGAACGACACGCCTTCCGGTGACATCAGCCGCGACCTCGCCGACACCCTCCGGCGCGCCCTGAGCGCCGAGCCGGGTACGCCGGTCCAGGCCGGCCGCGCTCCGGCCGACGGGCCCCGGCTCCAGGACCTGCTCGACGCCGAGGGCGTTTTCGAGCCAGTGGTGCACGAGGGCTTCGAGTTCTGGGTCCCGGACGCGGAGAACGCCACGCCCGAGGTGGCCGCCTCCCTGGAGCGGGCCAACGCCGCGGCCATCCCGACCGTCCGGCTCCAGGGCGTGGACGCCGCCTACTGGTGCGAGACACCGGAGAAGAACCACCTGCGCTGGGTCATGCCGCACGAGGAGGAGCGGCTCCTGGACGCGCTGGCGCGGCTGCACGCGGCGGGCCGGTCGTCCCTCGGCGAGGGCACCCGGCTGGTCGGCTCGTTCCGCGCCCACGGGCTGATCGTGCCGGTCTGGGACCTGCCGAGCGCCGTGTCCGCGGCGGACATCGAGAAGCCGGCGGCGGAGTTCGCCGAGCGTCTCGCCGAGGCGCTGGAGGCGGACGCGCCGCTCAGCGCGGAGGAGCGCCGGGCCCGCGGCGGCCTGACCAACCGGCAGGTCACGCTCAGCTGACGGCGTCCGCCGGCGGGGAGGGCGGGAGAGGTGACTCCGGTCACAACTCCCGGCCGGGACAGGCAAGTCGATGACCGGAAACACCGAGACGGAATTTGCTAACCGCCGATCTCTTGTTACCGTTCGAGTAGCCCGGTTGCTGGTGCATCCCCCGTCGCCAGCAACCGGGTCTTTGTGCGTCCGCTCTCGTTCACCGAGCGCGGTCGCGGCCCGACTCCCCGTACGCCTGGGCGGGAACTCCCCCTGCACCCGGGCGAGTTGGCCGGACCCCCGCCGCTACAGCTCGGGCGCGCTCACACCCGTACGGGTCAGGGCGTCGACCACCGCGTCGACCACGGCCTCCACGTCGGGCACCCAGGGCGAGGACGAGCCGGGCAGCGGGGCCCGCTCCCAGCGGACGGGGCCCGCGCCGGACTCGGTCGGGGGCAGCGCGAGGTAGCCGCCCTCACCGTGGAAGCGCAGCGCGCCGGGGACGAAGTCCTTGGCGTAGAGCAGCTCGCCCAACTGCTCCATGGAGTACGGCTTGACCAGGATCGACCAGCGGGCCGGCGAGGCGACCACCGGGCCGAGCCGCATGCCCATCCGGTCGAGCGCGACCAGCGCCCGGGCGGCCGGCAGCGCGGGCAGGGACACGGCGCACGGCGCGCTGCCGCCCGTGGCCAGGATGATCGGGGCGGCCGGCCGGTTGGCCCACCACCAGCGCACCATGCGCCCGTCGGCGGTGGCCGCGAGCAGCCCGGGGTCGAAGGGGTGCGCACCGGGCACCGTGCACTCCGGGTCGGGGCAGGAGCAGCCGGACCGCCCCTGTGGGTCCGCCGCCACGCCCGGGAGAACGGGCCACTGCCATTGGGTGGCGTAGGTCAGGGCCGCGCTGATCAGGTCAGGCCCTCCGTCGCCGCGCCGGGACAGGAGCCTGCGTCGCCTTCCGAGGATCTCGCGCATGAGCGCTCGTTCCTTTCCGTTGCACGCCTGGCAACACCGAGGTCCACATCACACCATGGGTCGATCTCTTCACTACGCGTATCTGCTGCGCACATCTGCTCGTATCTGCTGCGCGTAACTGTCGGCGCATCACACCTCGCCGGAGGCAAGGGAAACCCCTACGGGTCGAGCATCGGCTGCGTCCGCGGCCGGTCCGTCCATACTGCGTCCATCAAAAGCATGGGCGTGGCGCGGGGGTGGCGGAGTCTGGCGTTTTGCCGTCCCGCGTATTTCTCTCCGCCTCCGCCACGGGAGGATGGGGCACGGTCGTCGGTGGATAGGACGCCCGGGTCCATCGCCAGGTTCCGGATGGGCGTCAACCACCCCTGGCTTTCACCGAGTACGTACCCATCACGACCGCTGTGACGCTCCGTGAAGCACCACCAGTCGACCGCAACAAGACGTCCTCCGGGGCAGTTTCCGGCCAACTTTGTTTTTTCGCACAACACCGAGAAGGAAGTCACTTACGCCTCATGGACACCAGGAATCCCAGCAGGACAATGCTGGACATCTCCTCACGAGTGCGTGTACATGTGGAGACACTGCCGGCGACGCAGAATGACATGGGGGTTTGCGATGCTTTTGAGCAGTAAGGGCCGGTCGGGAAGCCGACTGCCATGAACGCGCCCCACCCTTCGAATGTGGCCGGAATCGATTCAACGGTTCCCTCACCCGCACACACTGTCGCGCCCGTTACGCCGGGCGCCCCCGCGGCCCGTCCGCACTCCCCCGGCGCCCCGGGCGCCCTCCTCCAGGACCGCCTCGCCGGCTGGGTGTCCGACCTCACCACGCTGCACGAACTGACCGAACGGCTGCTGCGCACCGGCACCCTCGCCGACGCCCTCGACGAACTGCTGCGCGCCGGAGCCGCCCTGGTGGGCGCGCGCCGCGGGCTGATCGTCCTGGAACCCGCGGACGGACTCGGCCCGGACACCTCGGTCGGCCTCGGCCTGACCCGCGCCGACCTCGGCCACCTGGAGACCGTGCCGCGCGCCGCACTGGCGTACGGACGGATCCTGGACGGACCGCCGGTCGGCGACGGCGGCCTCGCCGAGCCCGATCTGCTCGCCGAGGAGGGACTCGACCCCCGGCACCGCGACGTCGCCGTCCGCCTCGGCTACGCCGCCAGCTACGCGCTGCCCCTGCGGACCGGGACCGCCGGCCGGCTGGGCGCCGCCGTATGGCTGTACGACGAGCCCGCCGAGCCGCGCGAGCGGCAGCGGCACCTGGCCGGGCTGTACGTGCGCCAGGCCGCCGAGCACCTGGACCGGCTGCGCGAACTGGAGCGGGTGCGCGCGCGGATGGCCACGATCGCCGGGGAACTGCTGCCCGCGCGGCTGCCGCGGACCCCCGGTGTCCGGCTCGCCGCCCGGCACCGCACCGGCCCGCGCGGCGGCGGCGACTGGTACGACGCGCTGCCGCTGCCGGACGCCGCGCTCGGCCTCGCGGTCGGCTC
>NZ_JBQOUX010000087.1:0-32291 GCF_052216785.1 Streptomyces sp. JW3
CCGCCGCCATCCGCATACCTCATGACGAGGATGTAGCACCGCCAACGCCCGCTGTCACCCCAACCTTTCAACCTCAGGTACAAGTCAGTGCATCGACGCATCGGCGAAGAGGGTCACGACAGGAACGCTGAGCGGGACATACAGGCAGCATCGGCCGAGTTGGCCGAGATCGCCGGCTGGGCACTGTTCAACGCGGGGAACTTCAAGGCGTCAAGGCGCTTCAATCAAGAGGCACTGTTCTTGGCGAGGCTGTGCGGAGACAAATCGATCGAACTGATCACCTTGCAGAACCGAGCGATGTTGTCCGGCTGGTCAGGTCGCCCCCGCGAGGAGTTGGCCATCGCTGCATCCGTACTCGAAGCCAGACGTCTCACGCCCCGAGTCGAAGCGATCTTCAGAGCCAGAGAAGCGCAGGGACTTGCCGGATCAGGGTACGCGTCGGAATCGTCCAGGGCCTTCGAGCGGGCGCGCTCTCTGCTGACGGAGAGTACACCCGATAACACTCCGCACTGGGCGTGGTGGATCACGGAGAGAGAAATCGATCGTCAACAGGGGCGTGCTTTGCAGGAGTACGGTGAGGTTCGCAAAGCGATCCCTGTTCTTGAGAACGCTATGGAAGATACTCCTGTTGCTCAGGTCGGCTATCGGAACGTGGCCGCCGTGCGCCTCCTGGATTGCCTGTTGCGGGAACGATCGTGGAGCGCGGCGGAAAAGGAAGCCTTGAGGGTACTTTCGGCGGTCGGCGAGATGTCTTCCCTTGTGAGCTTGAATATTTTGTCATCCGTTGTGCGCAAACACGCGGAACTGCCTGAAGTGCCCATGGGTGTCCGCGACGCACTGCAGGGCATCTCCAAGGCGTTGGACGAAGATTTCTACGAACTTTAGAGTTTTTCGTCGGCCGTCGAGCCGGTGGGACAGCTCCGGCGGAACCCGGCATCGATGTCGGCCAGCTGGGCGGCGAGGATGTCCTCGAACGCGGCGCGACGGTCCGCGCCCAGCGGGCGGACGTCGCGGGCGAAGTGCCGCCATGGACGGATACCGCCCCGAGGGCGACTGGAAGCAGCGCATCACGGCCCTGGCCCTGCGCGCCCGAGAGGCATTCGGCCGCCAGCCCCAACTCGCCGCGGTCTGGGGGCGCTACGCGTCGAGCGGCACCGGTTCCCGGCTGGTCATGGAAGAGGTACTGCGGGCCCTGCGGGCATCGGGACTGCCCGACGAGGAGATCCCGGCGCGCTACCACCGGATCGCAGTCCTCATCGCCGCCCTGATCGCCTCCGAGGCCGGAGTCAGCACCATCACTCCCGAGGAGCACGAACAAGGCATGGAACTGTTCCGTGTCGCGGTACTGGGCGCCGACCCCGAACACTTCCCCGCCCTGGCCTGCGGCTCGTACGGGAGACTGCGAGATCTTCGGCCTGGGGGCACGCTATTTAGTCGTCATTCAGTTGTTGCCGAGGGCGACCGCCGTGCTCAGCCCCGCGCCGCCTTTGGGTGCTGCCCCACCCAGCCTGCCCACGCCGAGGTGATCATGTCGTGGACGTCGTGCTTGGCCCGCCAGCCCAGTTCGGTGGCGGCGCGGTCGGCCGACGCGACGACACTGGCCGGGTCGCCGGGGCGGCGCGGGGCGACCGTCGGGGGAAGGTCGTAGCCGGTGACCGCGTTGATGCGGTCGATCATCTCGCGCACCGAGACGCCCTCGCCACGGCCGATGTTCAGGGTGAGGTCGCGGCCGGGGGACGCCTGGAGCGCGCGGGCCGCGGCCACATGGGCCTCCGCCACGTCCACCACGTGGATGTAGTCCCGTACGCAGGTGCCGTCCGGGGTGGCGTAGTCGTCGCCGAAGATGCGCGGGGGCGCGTGCTCCGTCAGCTTCTCGAAGACCATCGGGACGAGGTTGTGCACGCCGGTGTCCGCCAGTTCCGGCGCGCGGGCGCCCGCGACGTTGAAATAGCGCAGGGACGCCGTCGACAGCCCCGTCGCGTGCCCCGTCGCCCGGACCAGCCACTCGCCCGCGAGCTTGGTCTCGCCGTACGGCGACATCGGGACGCAGGGCGTCTCCTCCGTGACCAGGTCCACGTCCGGCATCCCGTACACCGCCGCCGAGGACGAGAAGACGAAGGACGGGACCGTCGCCTCCGTCACCGCCGCCAGCAGGACGCGCAGGCCCTCGACGTTCTCCCGGTAGTAGTGCAGCGGCAGGTCGACCGACTCGCCCACCTGCTTCTTCGCCGCCAGGTGGACCACGCCGGTGACGTCGTGGTCGGCGAGGGTCCGGCGGACCCGGTCGGCGTCCAGGACCGAGCCCTCGACCAGGGGTACGCCGGCGGGCAGCCGGGCGGCGATACCGGTGGACAGGTCGTCGTACACCACGGTCCGCTCGCCCGCCTCGGTCATCGCCCGTACGACGTGCGCTCCGATGTAGCCGGCGCCGCCGGTGATCAGCCAGGTCATGGTGGCCGTCCCCTCGTCAGTTGCCCTGAGTGGCAGTGGTCGACCCACAGTGAATCAGGCGCCGGAGCCTTCCGTGCACCACTGTCGCCACTCCTCGCACTCCGGGCGCCACCCTCAGCGCCAGTGCGCCGGAGCGCGTGGCGTACGGGCGGACGAGCACGATGCCGTGCCGGGCGCTGGGCAGTGCGCGGCGGCGTACTCGTCCGGTGTCGGTGCGGGCGTGCGCGGTGACCTCGCGGCTCGTGCCGTCCCGGAAGCGGACGCGGAGGCGGAGGTCCCAGGTGCCGGCGCCGAGCGCGGCGGCGCCGGGACCGGTGAGGTCGACGGTCGCCTCGGCTGCCCATACCCGGCCGTCGGCTGACGATCCGGTGGACGACCCGGTGGACGGTTCGGCGGACGGTTCGGCGGACGGCTCGGTGGACGGTTCGGTTGACCCGAAGGCCAGGGTCCGGCGACCGCTCCTGCGGCCGTCCTCCCGGCGCTGCCACTCCGCGTCGACGGCCACCGGACCGGCCTCCGCCACCCGGCCGTACAGCTCGTGCAGCCGCAGCCGTACCCGCGTGGGCGGGTGCAGTTCCGCGTCCACCGTCAAGGGGAGCAGCCGCGCCGGGCGGGTCAGCAAGGGTTCCACGGTGACCTGAGGGAGGTCCGGTGACCAGACTGGCGTGCGGCCGTCCGGCGCCGTGGCGTACGGCGGGAGCAGCCGGGCCGGGCGGGACGCCAGTTCCCGCAGGCGGGGCAGGTCGCGCGGCTCGGGGGAGGCGAGGATCACCCGGCCGATCAGCCGGCCCGGCGCGGCCGGCGAGCGGGTCCAGTCGGCGGCGTCGTACTCCGCGAGGTACGCCCGCGTGTGCGCCCACCACGCACGCCGGTAGCGCACGTCCCGCACCTCCAGCTCACGGACGTACATCCGCAGCTCGTGGTCGAGGAACTTGGCGCGGGCTGCCCGCGCCAGCCCCTTCTGCCCGGCGGCGAGCAGGATCTCGTACGCCGTCCGGCACGCGTGCGTGCGGGCCCGCCAGTTGTCCACGCAGGCGCGGTCCAGCGAGATCGACAGGCGTTCGGCGGACCGGCGTACGTGCCAGACGTAGACCGGGTCGGGGATGAGCGTGAGGCGGGAGCCCGCGGCCAGGACGCGCGCGGTGAAGACGAAGTCCTCGTACGGGAAGCGGCCGTCGGGGAAGCGGATGCCGTGGTCGCGCAGGAAGGCGGTGCGGTAGAGCTTGTTGACGCACAAGGTGTCGTGGACCAGGCGGGGGCGCCGGGCGGGGTGCGCGACCACGGTGCGCGCCGCGTACAGCGGCGCCTGCCACGGTGTCTCGCGCCCCGAGGGCAGCTCCCGGCGCACGCACAGTCCGCTCGCCACCTCCGCGCGCTCCCCGACAGCCGCCGTCAGCAGCGCGTCCACCGCGCCCGGCGGAAGGACGTCGTCGCTGTCCAGGAACATCACGTACGGCGCGGTCACCGCGGCCAGGCCGGTGTTGCGTGGGGTGCCGCAGCCGCCGCTGTTGGCCGTCAGGCGGATCACCCGCAGCCGGGGTTCCGTCGCGGCCAGCCGGCCGAGGAGTTCCGTGCTGCCGTCGGTCGAGCAGTCGTCCACCGCGACGACCTCGCGGACGGCGGCGCCCTGCGCCAGCGCGGAGCGCACGGCGTCGGTCACATGGGCCGCGTCCTGGTACCCGATGACGACGACGCCGACCTGGGCGTGGGCGGCGGCAACGGCACGTCTCATGGCGAGTGATCGTAAGACGCGCGAGTGCCTTATGGGTGCTTCACCCGCCTATTGGAGGCTAAAGCGCCCTACATCGCGTTCGTCGCCGCGTCCAGGGCGGCCGTGAGGCGGTCCAGGCGGGCCCGCAGGTCCTGGGCCTCGTCCAGGTCGAAGCCGGTCGCGGCGACGATCCGGCGGGGCACCTCCTGGGCCCGCTCGCGCAGCGCCAGGCCCTGTTCGCTCGGACGCACCCGAACCGACCGCTCGTCGTGGGCGCTGCGCTCGCGCCGCACCAGGCCGGCCGTCTCCAGCCGCTTGAGCAGCGGCGACAGGGTGCCCGAGTCGAGCCGCAGGTGCTCGCCCAAACGCTTGACCGGCAGCTCGCCGCGCTCCCACAGCACCAGCATCACCAGGTACTGCGGGTAGGTGAGCCCGAGGTCCTTGAGGAGCACCCGGTAGAGACCGCCGAAGGCGCGCGAGGCGGCGTTCAGCGAGAAGCAGATCTGCTGGTCGAGGCGGAGCCAGTCGGCTGGGGCTGCGGGCGTGGTCATACGTCCAGCATACGTCGGCGACCGCTATTCAGTTGCGCACAATTGAATTGTGTGATCGACTTGTAGTCGTCAGGACGCTCCTCCTTCCCCCCACCCCAAGAATCCAAGGACGGTTTTCCATGGACCCGCTCTACACCGCCGTAGTCACCGCCACCCACGGCCGTGAGGGCCGCGCCGTCTCCTCCGACGGCAAGCTGGACCTCGCGCTCGGCACCCCCGACGGGCTGGGCGGCGACGGCCGGGGCACCAACCCCGAGCAGCTCTTCGCCGCCGGGTACGCCGCCTGCTTCGGCAGCGCCCTCGGTGCCGTGGGCCGCGCCGCCAAGGTCGACGTCAGCGACGCCGCGGTGACCGCCGAGGTCGGCATCGGCAAGGAGGGCGAGGGCTTCGCGCTCGCCGTCACCCTCCGCGTCGAGCTGCCCGACACCGTCGATGAGGAGACCGGCCGCAAGCTGGTCGAGCAGGCCCACCAGGTCTGCCCGTACTCCAACGCCACCCGCGGCAACATCCCGGTCGAGCTGGTCATCGAGTAGTCACCGGACCGCCGCCGCCGACCCGCGCCAGCACCTCCCCCGTCCGTTCGCTCCACGCCACCACCACCGCCTCCTCGGGCACCGGCTGCCAGCGGGTCAGCAGCAGCCAGCGCACCCGGTAGCGGCGGACGACCGTGGCGCGCTCGGCGCGGGTCGAGTCCGGGTCCAGGTAGCTCTTCACGTCCGCCTCGCGCCGCTTCCGCTCCCGTTCGTCCAGGGCGGGGTCCGGCCAGGCGGGCGCGGCGAGGTTCGGCCCGTACCCGGCGATCGCGTGGACGGCGTAGTACCCGTCGGTGATCACCACCTCGCCGGGACCGATGTGCCGCGCCGCCCAGGCGTACGCCGGCCAGTTCGGCGGCTGCGGGAAACCCGCCGGGACCAGCGCCCCCGCCTGGACGGTCAGGAAGCCGGCGGCGGCACCGGCCGCCGCCGTCCAGCCCAGGGCGCGGCGGGCCGGGCGCCACGGGCGGGGCGCCGCCAGCTCCACCGCGAGCGCGAACTGCAGCGGCACCAGGGTGAGCCCCAGGATGCGGCCGTAGGTGTAGTGGCCGCTGAACCAGCCGTACGCCACCACCAGGCAGTCCAGCGCGAACATCAGGACCAGCGGGTCCCGGGGCGAGCGGCGCCCGCGCAGCCACAGCGCCGGCAGCCCCACCGCGACGGCCAGCCAGAACTCCCCGGCGAGGTGCCGGTAGAGCGTGCGGTGCATCTCGTCCACGCTGTCGTCGCCGGCCAGCGCGAACACGTCGAAGTACGGCCACGCCCCGGCGGTCAGCAGCGCCGTCGCGCCGGTCAGCGCCCAGCGGGCGAGGACCGGGCCCGTCCAGCGCGGTTCCCACCCCGCGGCCAGGGCGATCGCGCCCAGCACCGCCGCCACCGACGTGATCGGGTGGATCAGCAGCACCAGCCCGTACAGCACGCCGAGCGCGGCGTACCCGGGCAGACCGCGCAGGCCGCCGGGACCGACGTAGCGCACCCGGCGCAGGTCCCGGGCGCGCGCGCCGGTCAGGGCCCAGGCCCAGAAGGTGAGGCCGATCGCGAAGGCCGACGGGTAGCCGAGGTTGCCGGTCATGGACATCAGCCCGAGGTAACCGCTCCACCAGGCGCGTTCGGTGCCCCACAGCAGCGTCATCGCCAGCAGGGCCAGCACCGGCGCCCAGGGCCGGGGGGTCAGCACCCGGACGAAGCGGTTGACGCCGGTCAGCAGTACCAGCAGGTTCAGCGGCCCGGCCAGCCGCACCACCTCCCAGCCGCCGAGCCCGGTCAGCCGGGCGAACCAGCCCTGCGCCAGCGCGTACGGGGAGTAGTAGGCGCTGCCCGCGCCGGGCAGGTCGGCCATCGGATGGCGGGGGTGGAGCAGGTCGGCCTTGAGGCGTTCGACGACCGCCGCGTGCTGGCCGGCGTCGCAGCACAGCGGCACCCGCCAGTACGCCAGCGTCATCACCAGCCAGAACAGGAAGCCGGCCGCCTGGTAGGGCGTGGGGCGCCAGGTGTGGCCGCCGCGCAGTGCCGTGGCGCCCTGCGCGGACCGCCGGACGAGGACTCCGGCGCGGACTCCGGCGCTCACCGGAGGAACGGGGTGGGGAGCGTCTGGGGCATTTGCCGTATGTTCCCGGTCGGGTCAACGGCATGACCCACCGTCACCGCATCGAGTGACGGTCAGCTGGTCGTACGGACCGCCCGGTCCGCGTGCCCCTGGGCCGGCAGCGGCACCCGGCCGCGCACCACCGGCTCCAGCAGCAGCGGCAGCCCCACCACCGGCAGCAGCCAGGCCAGCACGATCAGCCGGCCGCCCCAGATGTTGATGTCCGGGTGCCCGGCCTGGGTCAGGATGCCGGTGGCCGCCGCCGCGACCAGGAACGCGCCGAACGCGGGCCGGCGCAGGGCGCCGCACGCCCCGGCCGCCAGTGCCGCGACGAACAGCGGCTCCCGCAGCTGGCGCCGGGACCACTCGGTCCAGAAGTTGCCCTGCAACTGGAGGAACTCCGGCCACGGCCGCTGCCGGTCCGGCCGGGCGAAGTGGTGGGCCAGCAGATCCTGGAGGCTCTCCGACTCGGAGGGGTAGTGCAGGAGGCGGGCCAGGAGGACGGTGGCGAGGGCGGCGCCCAGCCCGATGCCGGCGAGCCGGAGCACCACCTCGGCCGAGTCTCGCTCTCCGCTCCGGCGCGCATTCCGGTCGCCGCCCCAGCGCGCGTCCTGGCTCTCGCCCCAGCGCGCGTCCTGGCTCTCACCCCGATTCTCACCCCGGTTCTCGCCCCGGTCCCCGCCCGGGTTCTCGCCCGGGTCCTCGCCCCGGCGCGCGCCCCGGCCCCCGCCACGGGACGCACCCCAGCTCTCACCCCAGCCCACGCCCCAGCCCCAGCCCTCGCCCCGGCGTGCGCGCCGGAGTGCGATCGCCGTGCCCGCTGCCGCCAGGCAGCCGCCGAGGAACAGCGCCTGCGAGTGCTTGACCGTGAACAGCAGCGCCAGCGACCCCGCGACCAGCCAGTACCCCCACCGCTGCGGCCGCTCGCGCAGCACCAGCGCGCACCCCCACACCACCGTCAGCGTCAGCGCCATCAGCAGCCCCTCGGTCATCGGCCGCATCGCGACCGTCCCGCACGGCAGCACGTAGTACAGCGCCTGGCCGGTCAGCGCGAGCGGGGCCGACACCGCGAGGGTGCGCAGGATCAGGAAGACGAGCACCCCGCCCGCCGCCGCGACCAGTACGCTCGCCGTCCACACCCCCCACGTCACCCCGAGCGCGGTCACGAACGGCACCAGGAACGCCGGATACCCCGGCCGCACCTCGAAGATCCGCATGAACCGCTCCGGCATGAACGGCACCGTGTGCCCGCCGGTCTGCCCGGCCCGCAGCCGCCGCTCCACGTTCCGCCACTCCCGCTCCCGGCAGCCGGCCGTCACCCGGGCGGTCGGGTCGGCCCGGTGGAAGTGGACCACGTGCACGCTCTGCGCCCGCTTGGCGCTGGACGCCCGGCTCGCGCAGTAGTGCTCGATGGCGCCGGCTGCCGCGCCCCGCTTGCCCTCGCCGGACAGGCTCAGCGCGTAGGAGAGGTAGTTCTTGGTGTCGGGGGTGTCCCGGCCGGTGACGTTGGCGAGCTGGAGGACGGCGAACAGGGCCGCGAGCAGCAGCATCCAGCTGCGCACCTTCGTACGCGGCGTCACGACGGCGTCAGCAGGTCGCGGCCGGACGCGGCGGCGCGGGCGCCCGGCACGGGCGCCGGCGCCGGCATCGTCTCGCCCAGCAGCAGTGTGCGCACCACCCGCTCCGCGGCCCGCCCGTCGTCGAACGCGCAGAACCGCGCCCGGAACGCCGCCCGCAGCCGCGCCGCCTCCGCGTCCCGCCAGGTCCCCGACGCGAGCAGCCAGGCCAGTTCCCGGTAGGAACGGGAGACGTGGCCCGGCGGCTCGGCGCTGATGTCGAAGTAGAGGCCGCGGCTCGCCGCGTAGGCGTCCAGGTCGTCGGCGTGGATCAGGATCGGCCGGTCCAGGACGGCGTAGTCGAACATCAGGGCGGAGTAGTCGGTGACCAGCAGGTCGGCGGCGAGCAGTACGTCCTCGACGTGCGGTTCGTCGGTGGCGTCGACCAGCACGCCCCGCCGGTGCAGGTCGGCCAGGCCCAGGCCGCGCGCCGGGCCGGTGGCGAGCGACGGGTGCAGCCGGACCACGAGGGTGTGGCCGGCGCCGAGGTCGGCGGCGAACCGGGCCAGGTCGATCCGGTCGACGTGGCCGCCGCGCCGGTAGTCGCGGCGGGTCGGCGCGTACAGCACGACCGTGTGCCCGGCCGGGATGCCGTTGCGCAGCCGGAACCCGGCCCCGGCCGCCCGGTCGGCGCGCGCCCGGACCAGCACGTCGTTGCGCGGGCTGCCGGTGCGGGCCGAGGCGAAGTGGCACGGGTAGGCCCGCTCCCAGACCAGCTCCGAGTGCAGGTTGGCGACCAGGCTGTGGTCCCAGCGGTCGGCGCGGCGCAGCATCTGCGGTACGTCGATCCCGTGCCGGGCGCCGGGCTTGCCGAGCAGGTCGGCGCCCAGGTACTTCAGCGGGGTGCCCTGGTGGGTGTGGATGTGCACGCTGCCGGGCCGCTTGCGCAGCGGGCCCGGCCAGTTGACGTTGTTGACGAAGAACGTGGCCCGTTCGGTCACCCGGCGGTACGCCGCGCTGCCGAGGATCACGTGCTCGGTGCCGGGCGGCAGCGACGGCACCAGCTCCTCGTCGCGCAGCACCCACACCCCGCGCAGCTGCGGGGCGATCCGGCGGGCCTCGTGGTAGACGGCGGCCGGGTCGCCGAGGACGCCCCGGTGGGAGAAGGCCGAGTACACGACGAGGTCCGGGTCGAGGGGGCGGCGGGTGCGGACCGCCGAGCCGGCCCGGTGCAGCCGGGCCGTCGCCGCCGTACGGACCCGCCCGGCGCGCCGCGCCAGCGCCCGCCCGGCCCGCGCGCCCTGGCTCCGCGCCGCGTACGCCGCGTAGCCGCCCTCCAGCACCCGCAGTTCCGCCGGCGTGCGCGCCCCCTCGGGCCGGTGGGCGCGGAACAGTTCGGCGGTGCGGCGGAAGAACTCGGCCCGGTCGGCCGGGGGCAGCCGGTCCGGCTTGGACAGGATGTCCAGGCAGTGCTCGCCCATCTTGGCGTGCAGGAACGGCCGCCAGCGGGCCAGCTCCGGACGGGCGTCGACGAACGCGAACACCCGCTCGTACTGGGCGTGCACGTCGAAGTGCTTGCGGCTGGTGGTGGACAGGATGTTGCCCTGGCGGCGCTGCCGGTAGTTCAGGCAGATCCGGTCCAGGGTCGCGATCCGCTCGGCGCTGAGCAGCACCGGGAAGGTCCACGGCGTGTCCTCGTAGTAGCCGGGCGGGAAGGCGAAGCCCTCCCGTTCGACGAAGGAGCGCCGGTAGACCTTGTTCCAGACCACCATCAGCAGGTCGAGGATCTCGGGGTGCTCGACGGCGGTGAACACGCCGGCACCCGCCTCCGCGAGCACGTGCGCGAGGACGTTGCGACGGGTGCCGCCCCACCAGTAGGTGCGGGCGTAGTCGAAGACCAGTACGTCCGGGTCGGCGGTCTCGGCCAGCCGGTCGGCCAGCGCGCGTAGCGCGCCCGGGGTGAGGGTGTCGTCGCTGTCGAGGAAGAGGAGGTAGTCGCCGGTGGCGTGCGGCAGACCGGCGTTGCGGGCCCGGCCGAGGCCGACGTTCTCGGTCAGGTGCAGCACCCGCACCCGCTCGTCGCGGGCGGCGTACCCGTCGAGGATCGCGCCGCAGCCGTCCGGCGAGCAGTCGTCCACGGCGATCACCTCGAGGTCCCGGTAGGACTGCTCCAGGACCGAGTCGAGGCACTCGCGCAGAAAGCCCTGCACCTTGAAGCAGGGGATGATGACGCTGAAGCGGGGCACTGCTCTCAACTCCTTACCAGGGCGGCGGGCGCGGCGGTGGTGGCGGCGGGCGCGGGGACCCGTTGGGCGAGCGGGGTCACGGGCGGCAGCGCCTCGGGCGGCTCGCCGAGCAGCACCCGGCGCACCACCCGCTCGGCGGCCCGGCCGTCGTCGAACTCGCAGAACCGCTCCCGGAAGGCGGCCCGCCGCGCCGCCGACTCCGCCCCCGCCCAGGTGCCGTCGCGAAAGACGCGGGCCAGTTCGTCCGGGGTGCGGGCCACCGGGCCGGGCGGCTCGGCCAGCAGATCGAAGTAGACGCCGCGGGTCTCCCGGTAGACCTCCCAGTCGTCGGCGTAGACCACGATCGGCCGGTCCAGGTTGGCGTAGTCGAACATGATCGACGAGTAGTCGGTGACCAGGGCGTCGGAGGCCAGGCAGACGTCCTCGGCGCTGCGGTGCGCGGTGACGTCGATGATCCGGCCGCCGCCGGCCCCGGCCGCGCCCCGGTCGTAGAAGTAGTGGGCGCGCAGCAGCACCACCACGTCCTCGCCGGCCGCCGCGCAGAACGCCGCGAGGTCCAGCCCCCCGGCGCCGAACCCGGTCTCCCAGTCCCGGTGGGTGGGGGCGTACAGCACGGCTGTCGCGCCCTCGGGTACGCCCAGTTCACGCCGGGCGCGCGCGATGTCGGCGGCGGTCGCCGCGTAGTAGACGTCGTTGCGCGGATAGCCGTACTCCAGCTGCTCGTACGAGCCCGGGAAGGCGCGCTCCCACATCTGGGTGGAGTGGCGGTTGGCGCAGAGGTTGTAGTCCCAGCGGTCGACCCGGCCGAGCAGCTTGGCGAAGCTGCCGGTGGCCGCGGCCACCACCGGGTACGTCGACTGGTCGACGCCCATCTTCTTCAGCGGGGTGCCGTGCTGGGTCTGGAGGTGGACGCTGCCGGGGCGCTTGACCACGCCCTCCGCGAAGTTGGCGTTGTTGATCAGGTACGTGGCGCGGGCCAGCACCTCCCAGGAGCGGGCGCTGCCGATCACCGCGTGGTCGACGCCGGGCGGCAGGGTGTGCTCCTGGCCGGCCTCGACCAGGAACACCGAGCGCAGGTGCGGGGCGAGTTCGCGGGCCTTGGCGTGGATCGCGGCCGGGTTGCAGGTGTAGCCGCGGCCCCAGTAGGCGCAGTACACGGCGAGGTTCGGATCGAGCGGGCGGCGCAGATGGAGGCGGTAGCGCAGGCGGGTGCGCAGTCCGCGGGGGTACGGGACCGCGCGCAGCGCACCCGCCAGCGCCCGGTTGGCGCCGCGCAGCGCGCGGAACGCCGTGTACGCCCCTCGGGCCAGCAGCCGGTGCTGCACGCCGAGGCTGCCGCCGGGGGTCCGGAAACCGGGCGGCCGGTGGGCGGCGTACAGCGCGCTCGCCCGGCGGAAGAAGGCCCGCCGGGGGGAGTGACGGGAGAGGGAGGGACGGGAGGAGAGTGTCCGTGGTCCGGACGGCAGCCGGCGTGGATGGGCGGCCGTTTTCAGGACCGCCGCGAAGAGCTGCTCGAACAGCGCCGCGCGCCGCGCCTCGGGCAGCTCCAGTTCGGCGGCCCGGGTCAGCACCCGGTCCGCCTGGTCGAGCAGTTCGGCGTGGTGCGCGCCGGGCCGGTTCAGCCGGCTGCCCTGGCGGCGCACCAGATGCCGTACGACGACTTCGCGCAGCACCGCCATCCGCTCGGCCTCTGCGGCGACCCGGCCGCCGAAGCCGACATCGGTGAAGTGCCCGTCGGGGAAGGTGATGCGGCGCTCGGTGAGGAAGGCCCGGCGGTAGGCCGCGCTCCACGCCGGGAGCTGGACGCCGGTCAGCCGGGGCGCCGCGGCGGGCGCGAAGGCGCCGTCCGGCGCGCTCGCGAGGAGCGGGGCGGCCGGGTTGGCCGGTTCGCCCTCCCACCAGGGGGTGCGCTCGTGCTCGAAGTAGAGCACGTCGACGTCATCGGTCCGGGCCAGCCGGGCGTCGAGCGCCGCGAGCGCGCCGGGCGCGAGGACGTCGTCGCCGTCGAGGAACAGCAGGTACGTGCCGGTCGCCGCGCGGGCCCCGGTGTTGCGCGCCGCGGCCAGGCCGTCCGCCGGCGGGGAGTGCACGGGCGCCACCCGGGAGTCCCGTCCGGCGCGGGCGGCGGCGACGTCCGCGGCGGAGCAGTCCGGCGTCCGGCACACCGGGATCAGCTCGAAGTCGCCGAAGGACTGGGCGAGGACCGAGTCCAGGGCCTGGGACAGCCGTCCCGCGACCCCGTGGGACGGGACGATGATGCTGAAGCGCGGCATGCTGCTCTCTCTGTCGTCGTGCGGTGGTGCGGGGTGATGCGGGTGGTGCGCGGGATGCGGGTGGTGCGGTGGTGCGGGGTGGTGCACGGGGTGCGGGTGGGGCGGTGGTGTGGGGTGGTGCGCGGGATGCGGGTGGGGCGGTGGCGCGGGTGGGGCGGTGGTGCGGGGTGGTGCACGGGGTGCGGGTGGGGCGGTGGTGCGGGGTGGTGCGCGGGATGCGGGTGGGGCGGTGGCGCGGTGGTGCGGTCCAGCGGTCGCGGGCAGTCGGTACGGGGCTCAGCCGCCGCCACGGCCACGACGGCCGGGCCGTCCCGTCGGCCGCCGTACGGGCGGACGGGTGGGAGCGGGCCGGGAGGGGCTGCGAGGCATACGGACTCCGGGAGGGCCGGGGCGCGCGGGCGAGCGCGGGGCAGGCGTTCCGTGCTGGTCAGCGGCGGTCGGAGAGGGGCGGGCGGGGGCGAAGGACGGTGGCGGCGTCAGCAGCGGCGATGCGGCCGGCAAGGTCGGCGGAGCCCGTGGGAGCCGGTACTCCCGACACCGCCGCACTGACCACCGGCACCCGGGACAGCGCCGCGGGGGCCGGCCGGCGCTCCCCGAGCGGGACGACCGGCTGCGGCGCCCGCTCCCCGAGCACGATCCGGCGCACGGCGCGTTCGGCGGCGCGGCCGTCGTCCCAGGGGCAGAACCGCTCCCGGAACACCGACCGCAACTCCTCGGCGCGCGACCCGCGCCAGTGCCCGGTGGCGAAGATGTCGATCAGCTCGTCCTCGTCGCGGGCGGTCACCCCCGGCGGCACGGCGCGCAGGTCGACGTAGAGGCCGCGGGCCGCCTCGTACGCCTGCTGGTCCGCGGTGTGCAGCACGATCGGCCGGTCCAGGGCCGCGTAGTCCACCATCAGCGGCGCGTAGTCGGTGACCAGGACGTCCGAGGCCAGGCAGAGCGACGACAGGCGCGGGTACGCGGTGACGTCGACGACCCGGGGCGCGCGCGGGATCTGCGGGGCGCCCGGTCCGGCCTCGCTCCGCACCAGCACCACGAAGCGCGGGCCGAGGCGGCGCGTGACGCGCTCCAGGTCGAGGGGGAGGCGCTGGGTGCGCCGGTAGTCGCGCCGGGCGGGCGCGTAGAGGATCGCGACCGAGTCCGCCGGGACGCCGAGCAGTTCCCGCAGCCGGGTCACGTCCGCCGCCGTCGCCCGGTGGAAGACGTCGGTACGGGGCTGGCCGCACTCCACCACCGTGTAGTCGCCGGGGTGGACGCGCTGCCAGGTCAGGGTGGAGTGGCGGTTGGCGGACAGCACGTAGTCCCAGCGGTCGACGTCCCGCAGCAGCGCCGCGAAGTCGGTGTCGCGGGCGGCGGCCGGGCGCTCCTGGAGATCCAGGCCCTCGTGGCCCAGCGGAGTACCGGCCTGCGTCTGCACCAGCACCTGCCCCCGGCGCTTGACCAGCCGCGGGTCGAAGGGGGTGTCGTGCACCAGGTACTTGGCCCGGGCCAGCTCGGTGAGGTGCCGGGCGCTGCCCGGGGAGAGGCGGCGCGGACCGGGCGGCACCGTGTGGTGCAGCGCGGGGGCGGCCAGCCACGCCGTGCGGAGGTGCGGGACGACCGAGCGGAACGCCTCCTCCAGCGCCCCCGGGTTGCCGCCGTAGCCGCCGTATTCCTGCCCGGCGCGAGCGGCGAACAGCGCGCGGTCGGCGCGCAGCGGCAGCAGGCGCTGGGTGCGGTAGTGCAGGCGCAGTACGCCGGAGCGCACGGCGCGCAGGGTCCTGGTGGTGAGCTTGAGCGCGCGGCGGCCGCCGGCCGCGGCCAGTCGCAGCGTCCGGTAGGTGCGGTGCAGGCCGAGGCGGAGCAGCCCGTGCCGGAGCCGGACGGGCAGCGGGGCGCGGGCGCCCGGGACCCGGTAGCGGCGCAGGTGGGCGCGGGCCCGGCGCAGGAACTCGGCGCGCGAGCCGCGTGGCAGGCGCTCGGGCCGGGCGAACACCACCGCCAGATGGTCGGCCATCCGGCGGAACAGCACCGGCCGCCAGCGCGCCAGCTCCGGGTCGCTGTCCAGGAACGCGAAGACCCGGTCGTACTGGGCGAAGACATCGAGGTGGCGTTCGCTGGACGTGCCGAGGATGGAGCCCCGGCGGCGCTGGCGGTAGTGCACGCAGACCAGGTCCAGGGTGGCGATGGACTCGGCTCGCAGCAGTACCGGATACGTCCACGGGGTGTCCTCGTACAGGCCCGGCGGGAAGGTGAAGCCGGCCCGTTCGACGAACTCCCGGCGGCAGGTCTTGTTCCAGGCGACCATCAACAGGTTCAGCAGGCCGGGGCGATCGGTCAGCGTGAACGGGGCCGGGCCGTCCTCGGTGAGGCGGGCGGCGGCCTGGTTGCGGACGGTCTCGCCGGTCCAGTACGTGCGCGCGTAGTCGTAGACCAGGACGTCCGGCTCGCCGGTCTCCTTCAGCCGGTCCGCGACGGCCCGCAGCGCGCCCGGGGTGAGGGTGTCGTCGCCGTCGAGGAAGACCAGGTAGTCGCCGGTGGCCTGGCTCATCCCGGCGTTGCGGGCCGGGCCGAGGCCCTGGTTCGCGGGCAGGTGGACCGGGCGGACGCGCGGGTCGCGGGCGGCGAACTCGTCGACGATGTCCCCGCAGGCGTCCGGCGAGGCGTCGTCGACCGCGATCAGTTCGAAGTCGGGGAACGACTGGGAGAGCACCGACTCCAGGCACGCGGGCAGGTACGCCTGGACCTGGTATGCGGGGACGATGACACTGAACCTGGGCACGGGGACATCCATGGGTCGGCGCGGGCGTTCGGCCCGGGAACGGCCAATGGAGTGACTTGGTTACGCCCGCTGCGGCATTCGGGGGACCACGGACGCACACCGGAACGGGGGCGGACCGCGACCGGCCCGCCCCCAACCCACCTACGAGACCGCCTACTTGACGGCCCCTGCCATCACCCCGGACACGAACTGTCGCTGGAACGCGAAGAACACGACCAGCGGGACCACCATCGAGATGAACGCGCCGGGCGCCAGCACGTCGACGTTGTTGCCGAACTGCCGTACCTGCGTCTGGAGCGCCACCGTGATCGGCTGGTTCCCCGAGTCGGTGAAGATCAGCGCGACCAGCATGTCGTTCCACACCCACAGGAACTGGAAGATGCCCAGGCTGGCGATGGCGGGCCCGCCCAGCGGCATCACCACCCGGGTGAACAGCCGCAGTTCGCCCGCGCCGTCGAGCCGGGCCGCCTCCAGCAGTTCGCGCGGGATCTCGGCGAAGAAGTTCCGCAGCAGGAACACCGCGAACGGCAGTCCGAAGCCGACGTGGAACAGGATCACCCCGAGCAGCGAGCCGAACAGGCCGATGTTGCCGAAGAGTTCGGCGATCGGGATCAGCGCCACCTGCACCGGCACCACCAGCAGCCCGACCACGGCCAGGAACCACCAGTCGCGCCCCGGGAACTCCATCCACGCGAACGCGTACCCGGCCAGCGAGCCGATGACGACCACCAGCACCGTCGCCGGGACCGTGATCAGCACGGTGTTGACCAGGGAGTCGGTGATGTCGCCGTTCTCCAGCAGTTTGGAGTAGGCGGAGAAGGTGAGCTGCGACGGCTCGCTGAACACGTTCCACCAGCCGTCGGCGGCCATGTCCTCGGGATCACGCAGCGAGGACAGCAACAGTCCGATCGTCGGAACCAGCCAGAACAGTCCTACGAGGATCAGGGCCACCCGCACCAGACCGCCGCTGACGCCGCCGGCGAGGCGGGAGCCCAGTGAACGGCGGGACTCGGTGACTGTACTCATCGCCTGACCTCCCGCCGCAGCCGCCGCACGTTGAACCACATCACCGGGATGACGAGAAGCAGCAGGAACACCGAGATCGCGCTCGCGATGCCCGGCTGGTCCTCGGAGAAGCCCTTGCGGTACAGCTCGAGGGCGAGCACGTTGGCGTCGTCCTGCGCGGAGCCGGGGGCGATGATGAAGACCAGGTCGAAGATCTTCAGCACGTTGATCATCAGGGTGACGGTGACGACGGCGAGCACCGGCGCCAGCATCGGCACCGTGACCCGCCGGAACACCTGCCACTCGTTGGCCCCGTCGACCCGCGCCGCCTCGAGCAGTTCCCGGGGGACACCGGCCAGCCCGGCCGCGATCAGCACCATCGCGAACCCGGCCCACATCCACACGTACGAGCCGATGATGGCCGGCGTGACCAGGGACGGGCCGAGCCAGTCCAGGCCGTTGTAGGGCTCTTTGAAGTTGTCTGCGGGCAGCCGCAGTTGGGCTCCGTCGGCCGCCGCGGGCAGCGTGAAGGTGCCGTCGTCCCCGGCCGTCGTCGAGGCCACCACCTCGCCGTCCTTCACGGCCTCGATCTTCATCCCGGCGTAACCCACCTCCGTGGGGTCGACGCCGTTGAGGGTGCCGACGCCCTTGCCGCGGGTGAAGTCCTGCCAGGTGGTGCCGGTGACCTTGCCGGACTCGGCCCGCGGCGCGACGGCCTTCGCCACCGCGTCGGGCAGTTGATCGGGTGCGACCCCGACCAGTGGCAGTACGACGATCTCACCGGCCCGGACGGGTTCCTTGGTGACGAACGCGCCGCCGCCGGCCGCTTCGAGCGGCGACTGGCGGCCCGGGTGCGCCTTCGGGAACGCCGACGCCTGGGCGAAGGTGTCGTGCACCCCGACCCACACCGCGTTGGCGACGCCCTTCTCCGGGTCCTGGTCGTACACCAGGCGGAAGATGATGCCCGCCGCGAGCATCGAGATGGCCATCGGCATGAAGACGACCAGCTTGAACGCCGTGCCCCAGCGCACCCGTTCGGTCAGGACGGCGAAGACCAGGCCGAGCGCGGTGGCGACCGCCGGCGCGAACACCACCCAGATGATGTTGTTCTTCAGCGCGGTACGGATGCCGTCGTCGGTGAACAGCGCCTCGTAGTTGTCGAACCCGGCGAAGCCGTCGCCGGACTGGTCGTAGAAGCTGCGGACCACCGAGTACCCGATCGGGTAGACCACGAGCGCGCCGAGCAGCACGAAGGCGGGCAGCAGGAACAGCACCGCCACGGCCCTGCGCGTACCGGTCACGCTCTTGCGCGACTTGGGGGCGACGGGACCCGGTGGGGTCCCCGCCGCTGCCGTCGACGCCATCGGGTCAGTCCCCGTAGGCGGCCGTCGCGTCCGCCTCCAGCTTCGCCTGGGTGCCCGCGACGTCCTTCGGGTCGCTCAGGAAGTCCTGGAGCGCCTTCCACTCGCCCTTGCCGGGCGTGCCGCCGAACGCCTGCGGCGCCTGGTCGGACATGTCGAAGCGGAAGTCGTCGCCGGCCGCGATCAGCGCCTCGGCCATCTTGCGCTGCACGTCGTTCGGGTACGCCGCCGCGTCCACGCTCTTGTTCGGCGAAAGGTACCCGCCGAGCTTCGCCTGGATGGTCGCCGCGTCCGGCGAGGCCAGGAAGGTGGCCAGGGCCTGCGCCGCCTTCGAGTCCTCCAGGATCACCGCCGCGTCGCCGCCGGAGACCACGGGCGCGCTGTCGCCCACCGCCGGGAACGGGAACACCTTGGCGTCGGTGCCCACCTCCGCCTTGGTCTGCACGATGTTGACCTGCGCGAAGTCGCCCTCGTAGACCATGCCGGCCTTGGGCTGGTCACCGCCGGTGAAGGTCTGGGTGACGGAGGCCGGGAAGTCCGTCTGCAGGGCGCCGCTCGCCACGTAGTCCTTCTTGCCCCAGATCTCGGCGAGGGTGGTCAGCGCCGCCTTCACGGACGGGTCGGTCCACTTGATCTCGTGCTGCGCGAGCTGGTCGTACTTCTCGGGTCCGGCCTGCGAGAGGTAGACGTTCTCGAACCAGTCGGTGAGGGTCCAGCCCTCGGCGCCGCCGACCGAGAACGGGGTGACCCCGGAGTCGTAGACCGTCTGCGCGGTGCTGAGCAGGTCGTCCCAGGTCTTGGGCTCGGCGGCGCCCGCGTTCTCGAAGACCTTGGCGTTGTACCAGATCAGGGACTTGTTGGCGGCCTTGTAGTAGACGCCGTACTGCTGGTCGCCGACCTTGCCGATGTCCTGCCAGCCCTGCGAGTAGTTCTCGGCCAGCTCCTTCAGCGCCTCGGCGCCCAGCGGCTTGGCCCAGCCCTTGTCGACGGCCTGCTTGATGGCTCCCGGCTGCGGGAGCATCGCGATGTCCGGCGGGGCGCCGCCCGCGATCTTCGAGCCGAGGAAGTTGATGATCGGGTCCTGGGCCGGCACGAAGGTCACCTTGGCGCCGGTGCGCTTCTCGAACTCGGCCAGCACCTGCTTGAAGTTCTTCTGCTCGGCGCCGGTCCAGACCGCGGCGACCTCCAGGCTCTCGCCGTCCAGCTTGGGGAGGGTGACGGTGGCGGCCGTCTCCTTGCCGCTGCCGTCCGCGCCGTCCCCGCCGCTGTCGTCGTCGCCCCCGCACGCGCTGAGCGAGAGGACGAGGGCACCCGCGGCGACGGCCGCGGCGGCTCGTACGGTTCTGCGGGCCGGTGTCCCGGCCCATGCCCCGGTCCATGTCCCGGCCCATGCCCCGGTCCATGCCCCGGCCCGGGTCCGGGTCCGGGTGGTGCCGGTGGTGCCTGTGGTGCCTGTGGTGCTGCTCCTGCGCATCACTGCCCCGTTCTTCGTTCCTCGTCGAACGCCGTGCGCTGTCCCGTGCGCTCTGGTGTACGCCAGGGGGGTGAGGGCGGCAAGAGCGCGTCCCTTGTCAAGTGGGGGATCGTGACCGCGTCGTGACTCTGGGGAGCGGGTCGCGCGGCCGAGACGGCCCGATCGCTGGTCAGCTTGGCGGGCTCGTTGCGTTCCGGTGTTCCATTCCCTCGAAGAAGAGGTATCCGTGCGAGGCGATTGCGAACTCGGCGGCCGCGACCAGCTTTCGCACCGTGCTGTTCTGTTTCTCAGGAGGCAGCGCGCGTAGTTCGGCCACGAATCGCGCGAGTTGGATTTCGTTGAACATGGTGTCGCCGTACCGGTTCACCGCACGTAGCATGCTGTCTTCAGACGACGCCTCGCACAGGGCCAAGAAGGTCTCCTTCCGGTCCTCATGGGTCTTGGCCATGCGGGCGTGGATCTGGTCTTCCACGTAAATGACGAGAGGCATACGGCGCTCATCTTTCTGGGTGCTGTCAGGTGCCCGGGCAGGAGCGGGCGGGAGTGCCGCCCGCTCCCGCTCCTTCAGGGTGTCAATCCCCTGTGACGTACAAATATCCGCGGTACGAGGCCGCTTGTTGTGCCATCTCCATGACCCGGCGGATCACCTGCGTCCGGTGGGTCTCCGGAAGAGAGCTCAGCTCAGCAGCCAGGCGCTGGCATTGCAGTTCGTTGAACATCGTGTCGCCGATCGTCTGCACGCCGTGCAGGACGCTGCTCTCGGGAGCCTGCCGGCACAGCAGAAGAAAGCTGCCCTCGAAGTCGTCTCCGATTGTGTCGGATACACGCTCGTGCCGGCTGTTCTGCAGATGGATCTCCAAAACATCCCCCTTCAGTCATTGGATCGGCTTCTCGACCGGATACATGGTGCGGACGCTTCCCCATTTGTCCTGTGACAACAGGAACCATGAGGTGGGCTTCTTGCCAGTCTGCTCGGACGTGAGGCCGATCAGCCGTCCAGCGTCAACGACCCGCTCGTAGTGACCGTCGGCGTTGGGCCCGACAGGCTTGACGTTCTCGGACAGGTAGACCAATTCGTCGAGGTCCACGTCGGCGTCGAACACGCCCTTCTGCCAGGTGACCAGTGACCCACCTTCCACGTGCTTACTGCGAACGTAGTCTTCCCCGACGTCATCGAGCAGCGGAGGCATGCACATGTCGGCATCGCCGGCGCCGGCCGTGCTCCGTGCGGACGCTGTCTTGCCGACAACGGCGCAGTTCTTCCGCAGTGCTTCCCTGATCTTGGCTGCGACACCGGAGATGACACCCTCGCCGAGCGGCAGAGCCTTCAGGCCCTTCCAGGCGTCGACAAAGCCGATGCCCGTTCGTACGGAGGCGTCGACAGCTGTGACGGCGTTCGCGATGGGCCTCAGAATCTTGCCCGCGAACAAGGTCGCGACGTCCACGGCCGCCCAGGCACATCCGCTCCAACTGCCGCTTGCGCCCCCCGGTACCACCTTCTGGGCGCACTTGATCCAGCTGCCGAAGAGGATGTCGATCGGGTCGACGCCCTCCTGGTACTCGGCGATCGTGATGGTGTGCTCAACTTCAGCGGAGAGTTCGTCGGTTGGGTATTCGCCCAGAAACGCCGTCGCGCTGGACGGACATGTGGCCAATGAGGCGTTCAGGTCCTGGGCGGTGCACAGGTACAAGTCCACGGCTGCCTTGAACTTGATCTCCGCAGTGATGGTGCAGTCACCGTCGTAGAAGAGCTGGTCGAACCAGCCGTCACAGCCGTCGGTCTTCTTGACGACCTGCGGGTCGCCGGTCTTCTCGATGTGGTCGACGACGTAAAACATGCCGCCGATGGAGACGCCGGACTCGTCGACGACCGTGCCGGTCTCGATCTGCTGCGCGTTCTGCGCCTTCTCCGCCGCGTCGGCCGCCTGCTGGGCGGAGTCGGCGTACACCTGGGCGTCCTTGGCGGCCTCCTCGGCCGCCGCGGCTTCGGCGGCGGCGTGGTCGGCAGCCTCCCGGGCGTCTTCTGCGGCTTCTTCCGCCTCGGCCGCCGCGGCACGGGCTGCCTCGGCGTCGAGCGCGGCCGCGTCGGCGGAGGCACGGGCGTCGGTGGCGTAGCCCTCGGCGCGTCCGGCTGCCGCGTCGGCCGCGGCCGCGTCCTCGGTGGCCTGCCGGTCGTACTCGATGGTGCGGGCGAGGGACTGTGCCGCCTGCGAGGCGTACGAGGCCGCCTCGGCTGCGTAACCGAGTGCTTGCTGGGCGGACTTGCGGGCGTCGGCGGCGTACCCGGCGGCCTCGGCGGCCAGGGTGTACGCGGCCTTGGCATCCCCGGTGGCCGCGTTCGCCACGCTCTGGGCCTGGGCCGCTGCCTCCGCGGCGTTCTTGGCGTGGGCTTCGGCGACGGCCAGTTGCTGTTCGGCGATCGTCTTGGAGGACTGCCCGGTCAGTACCGCGAGCCCGGCGGCCGAGTCGGTGGTGATGTAGGGCGAGCCGAGCTGGATGGCGTCGTTGGCCGGGTCGGCGACCTGGGCCGCCGCGTTGCCGGCATCGGCGGCTGCCTGCGCGGTGGTGTAGGCATGCCCGGCAGCCTCGTTGGAACCTTTGATCGCGGTGGCCGCCTCGGCCTTGGCGGCGTCCGCCTGCGCTTTCGCGTCGGTGGCGTGCCGCTCGGCCTCGTCGGCGAGCTTCACCGCCGTGCGAGCTGCCGTGGCCGCCACCTTGGAGGCCGCGATGGCGTCCGCCGCGGCGCTGGTAGCGGTGCGCACCGCAGCGTCGGCCTTCAGTTTCGCGGCCTGCGCTTCGTCGGCGTCGGCGCGGGCGCGGGTGGCGGCGGCTTCGGCGCGGGTGGCCGCGGCGTCGGCGTCGGCTGCCGCCTGGGTCGCCTTGTCCGCTTCCGAGCGGGCGGAAGCGGCTGCCGCTTCCGCGTCATCGGCTGCGGCGTCGGCGGCGTCGGCCGCCTGCCGGGCTTCCTGGGCGTTGTCCTCCGATTCCGAGGCCTGTGCGTAGGCCTCCTTGGCGTCGGCCTTGGCGCGGGCCGCGTCGGCCTTCTGTTCGGCGTCCCAGGCGTCGTCGCGCAGTTCCTTGGCCTTGTCGCGTGAGGCTTCGGCGCCCTCGCGTTTCTCCGTCGCGGTGGCGTCGGCGGCCTCGGCCCGCTTCTTGGCGTCCTGAGCCTGGGAGTTGTACTCCTCCGCGTTGGCCCGGTGCTCGGCGGCCTCGGCCTGTTTCTGCGCGGCGGTTTCCTTCTCCGCCTTGGCGGTGGCCGCTTCCTTCTCCGCGTCCAGCCGCTTGGCGTGCGCGTCGGCCGCGGCGGCCTTGGCGTCGGCCTCGGCGTCCTCGGTCTCGGCCAGCTTGGCCTTGGCCGTGTCCCGGGCCTTCTTGGCGATCTCCGCCTGCGCGGCAGCCCCCTCGGCCGCGGCCTTGGCCTGTTCCTTGGCGGCCTCGGCGGCGGCGGTACGGAACGCGGCCTGCGACTCCGCCGCTTGCGTCACCGCACGGGCCGCGATGGTCGCGCTGTCCGCCGCCGAGGCGTTGGTGGCCGCCAACGCGGTTTCACCGGTCTTGACCATCGCGTTCAGCGCGGCCGCCGACGCCTTGGTGACCTGTGCCTTCTGCTGCCCGACCAGCAGCGCCCGGCCCCGGGGTGCACCGGCCTGGTCGGCGATGCTGTATGCCGCCTGCAAGGCTGCGTCGGTCTTGGCCGCCGCGGCGCTCGCGGCCTGGGCCTGATTGCGGATGGACGCGAGCTGCGCCGTCGCCGTGACCCTGGCCTTTGCCAGGCCCACGGTTGCCTTGAAGAACTGATCCCGCGTCGGGTAGTCAAGGTCGTCGGTGCCGTTATGACCGTCGGGCACCAGGTCAAACTTCTGCGGGTCGGTGTCGTTGCACGTCCACATCCAGGCGTCCTGGCTGTTGGCGTACGTGTGCATGTCCAGGCACTTGCCGGTGCCCTTGTTCTTCAACGTGGTCGTGGCATGGGTGGTGTACTCCCACTGCTGCGCGCCGCTCTGGTTGCACGTCCACTGCTGAACGACGGTTCCGTTGGCAGTGCCGGAGTTCTTCACGTCCAGGCACTTGAAGGAGTAGGCGTTGACTAGAGTGTCGTTGACGACCATCCAGCTCTGGCCAGGGCTGCCGTTGCAGGTGTACATCTGCACGACGGCGCCGTCGGCCAGCGCGTTGTTGGTCGCTTCCAGGCACTTGTCGGACGCGGCGTGGATGTGCACGATCATCGGGCTGTCGCCGATCCAGCCGGGGCCGCCTTCCGACCAGTAGTCCTGCCAACGGGTGAGATGGTCGGCGACCCAGGACTGGCCCAGCATCTCCCCCAGCGCCTTCGCGCCCGCCGCCAGCGCCTTTGTGGCCTCCCGGTTGGCGTCGACGATCTCATTGCGCTGACCGGCCTGCGCGGTGATCTCCTGCTGCCACTCCGCGGAGGCGGTGGCCACCTCCTGGCCCAGCACCTTGGCCGGGTCGACCGGGTTGGTCCAGGTACGGGCCGCGAAGCGGGTCTTCAGGTCCTCGACCGCGATCCGGAACTCCGGGGTGTCCGGGGCCGGGGCGGTACCGGGGAATCCGCCGGCGGACAGGAACATGCGGGCGTCGTCCGCGCGCAGGCCGCTGAAGAACATGGCATCGAAGGCATGCTCCTGCTCGATGGCCAGCGCCCACTCGTCCTGCGACATCGATGGGTCGTAGTCGGGGTCCCCGTAGAGCGGGGTGCCTAGGTCCGCGACCGTCTTGACGGTCGCCTCGTCGGCCTCGGCGGAGGGGTCCTCGTAAAGGTCGTCCTCCGACCTCCACCACTGCTCCCCGAGCCACTTCGAGTAGCCGACCTGCCCGAAGTAGGTCGGACCGTCGTCGGACACACCAGGGGGCCAGTAGAAGTCGACGGAACTCTTGAATCCGCCGGGCTCGGACAGGCCGGACAGCGCGTCCCTCCATGCGTCCACCCGGGGATCCAGTGTCGCCATCTCCTGGTCGATCAACTCCCGGTCCTTGACGAACGCGGCAGCGAGCGGAGTGTCCTTCCAATACTCACGGTCCGCCGTGACACGGAGTTGCTCGGGGCTCTGGTTCAGACCGGCCTGCGCGAGACTGCTCGTCTCGGAACCGCCGACCCGCAACGCGTCCGACATCAGGCACTGGTCCTGCCGCAACTGCTCGGCGGCCTCGGCGTCGAAACCGTCGTAGCTGTCGGCGACCGGGCTGCTGCCGGGCAGTTGACCCGCAGCCGGGGACTCGGGTCCGAGGAGACCGGCGAGCACCGCGCCGACGGCCAGCAGCGGTATGAGAGAGCCGGACGTGAAGCGCCTGGCAAGGGAGCGGACGCGCTGCGACGATCTGCCGGACGGGCCGTCGGGCGATCTGTAGGGGCGTCTGAAACGCACGGGAGAATACTTCTGCCGCTAACGGAAGCGGCCGGGGTGGGCCCCGCTCGGATACGGACAGCCGCTTGCCGACGCTCACCGAGGCACGCCCTGACGGCGCGTCCTTCGGCACGGCGAAGCCCCCTCCCCCCGCGACGGCTCCCCTGCCGCCCTTCAGCCGCGCACCGGCATGGTGGTTGGTCCGGCCGGGCATGGCGGCCCATTCACGCACAGCCCAAGATCGGCCCACAAGATCTTCGACACGGCTTGACCAGAAACGTAGCCATCAGCCACCCGTGAGAAATGTGTGAGCAACCCGTGAGTCACCTGTGGCGAGGTGGCGGGGTGTGGTGTCGCGGGGCGGGCTGGAGTGGCCGAAAATGTGTCAGCTACACGAATACTCGGCGCGCGTCCTGGCCCGCCCGGCACCGCCTACAACAGCGACGGCACCTCCGCCGCCGCCACCTCCCGGGCCGCCCGCTCCAGTGCGCTGGCCAGCAGGGCCAAGTCGGTGGGGCCGTTGCCCAGTTCGCGGATCGGGCGGCGGGTCGGGGGGTCGCCCATGCGGGGCCACTCCAGGGGGACGACGGTGGGGCGCAGGGTCGCGGTGCGGGGGATGCGGCCCGTCACCCGGCCGCCCTGGAAGGCGACGGTACGGCCGTCCGCGGTGGTCAGGCGGCCGCGGCCGGGGGCCGGTTCGTCCGGGCCCGGTACGGGCGGGTCCAGGACCGCCCGGAGAGTGGCCCGGCGGGCCGGTTCGGTCTGGGCGGTACGGGCGTCCGGGCCGGTCGTGGCCACCAAGTGGACGCCGAGCCGCTCGCCCTCGCGCGCGACCGCCTCAAGCGCCCGCATCACCGACCCGGCGGCGGGCCGGCCGGGCGACCCCAGCGGGGGCGTGACCAGCGCGTCCAGGTCGTCGACGACCACCACCAGGCGGGGCAGCGGCGGCGCGGCCCCCGCCGGCCGCCGGGATGCCGCCGGGCGCAGCCGGATCGTCGTACTGGGCGGGGTGTCGAGGTCGGCGGCGCCCCCGCCCGGCGCGCTCCGGGACACCGGCGTGCGCTGCGCGACCATCCGGCCCGACACCTCCCGGCCGGTGTGCCACTCGGTGAAGTGGGACCGGCCGAGCAGCTCGGCGCGCCGCTTCAGCTCGGCGCTCAGCGACTGGGCGAACTCCCGCATCCGTATCGGGTCGTTGGCGGTGAGGTGGGTGGTGACGTGCGGAACGTCCGTGCAGACCTTCAGGCCCTCACCGGGCGCCGTGCCGTGGCCGCCGTCCGGGCCGGTGCCGTCCCGGCCGTCCATCAGGACGATGCCCAGCCGGTCGGGGCGCTCGGCGGAGGCCAGCGAGGCGACCAGCGCGCGCAGCAGTTCGGTGCGGCCGCTGCCCGGCGGGCCCTCGATCAGCAGATGCGGTCCCTCGGCGGCGAGGTCCACGCCGACCGGGCCGCGTGGGCCGGCGCCCAGCACGCCGTGCGCCCGGCCGCCGAGCGCCTGGGTGTCGTCGGCCGCGTCGGCCCAGCGGGCCATCAGGGACGCCGGGGTGGCGCGGGCCAGCCCCAACTCGTCCAGCAGGCGAGCGGCCTGGGGCAGTGGTGCGGACACCCGCGCGTGCCGTTCGCCCGAACCGCCCTCGGGGCGCAGCGGGGCCAGGGCGCGCGCGAACCGCTCCGCCCAGGGGCGGGACACCGCGTCCACGGTGGCCAGGGTGCCGTGCCCGACCGGGCCGGCCGGGGCGGCGCCCGCCGGGGCGACGCGCAGCAGCCGCAGGGTCGTCGCCACGTCCCCGCTGAGCAGCGCCACGGCGCCGCAGTGCCGGAACACCGGCGACGCCGCGCAGGCCGCCTCGTACGTCTCCGTCACCGGGGAGGCGGGGGAGGCGGCCGGGGTCTCGGCGAGGGCCACGACGTGGATGCCGGCGCGCGGGCCCTCCAGGGCCAGCCGGCCGACCGCCTCGCGCAGGCCGGCGCCCGGCAGGTCGCCGTCCACGACCAGCACCGTGTACGGGCCGGGGAAGCCGGGGGCCGGGCGGTCGCCGCCGTCGTCCGCGTGGGCCCAGGAGGGGAGCCGGTCCGGGGCCGTCGCGGGCGCGGGGCGGGCGCCGGTTCGGCTGTCCGTCAGGTGGTCCTCCAGACGGCGCAGCAGCTCCTGGGCGCGAGCCGCGGCCTGGTCGTGGTCGTGCGCGAGCAGGAGCCGGCAGTCCTGGCCGTGGCCCGGCCGCAGCTGGGGCAGCCAGCCCAGCCAGGACCACTCCGCGGCGCGGTGCGCCACCGGACGCGCCCGGTCCGCGCTGATCAGGACGATCTCCAGCGCGTCGGGCGAGTGCAGCGCGGCGAGCTGGGCCAGCACCGCGCGGGCCAGTCCGGCCAGCCGCTCGCGCGGTCCGGCCAGACCGAGCGCGCCGGCCTCGCGCAGCCCGGCGGTCACCGGAACCGCGGGCAGCGGGGCCGCGCCGCCCGGGGCCACCCGGTCGGCCGTGCCGAGCCGCACGGTGAGCGCCTCCGGGTGCCCCGGCCCGCGCTCCCACAGCCTGGGGCCCGGGCCCAGCGCCGTCAGCAGCAGCGCGGCGGGGTCCGGCCAGGTCTCCGGGGCGGTGACGGGGGAGGAGGAGGCGAGTGACGGGGAGGTGGCGGGGTGGGCCGGCCGCCGCTCGTCGTGCGGTCCCGTGCCGGGCGCCGCCGGTTCGCCGCGGCCGCCGGTCAGCCGCCGGGCCCAGGCGCCGAGCCCGCCGCGCCGCCGTACGTCCCGCGGTACGTCGGTGCCGCGCAGCGGCGTGCCCTTGCGGCCGCCGGCGCCGCGCTCGCCGCCGCCGAAACCGGCGTCGGGGGGACCGACGCCCGAGCGTCCCCCGTGCGTGACACCGGAACCGGGGCCGGAACCGGGGTCGGCCGCCGGTGCGGCGGGCGCGTCGCTCTCGATGCGCGGGGCGCGGCCCTGCTCCGGGACCAGCGGCTCGGCGGCACGGTGTCCGGGCGCCGCCCGGTGTCCCGGGGCACCGGGATGCAGCGTGCCGTGGGTGTAGCCGGTGGGCCGGTCCGGCGTATCCGCCCGGCCTGCGCCGCCGTGCGGGTTCGCCCGGCCGGCGTCCCCACGCGTCTCCGCGCGCGTGTCCGTCCCGCCTGCACCGCCGCGCGTATCGGCCCCGCCCGCACCGCCGCGCGTATCCGCCGTGTCGCCCCCGCGCGTGTCCACCGTGTCGGCGACTCGCGCGTGCGCCGCGAGATCCGTGTCGGCGACCCCCGCGTGCGCCCCCCGGTCCGCGTCGGCAGCGACGCCGCTCGATGCGGCGAGTGTGCCGGGGGACGTGCCGACGGACGAGCCGGGGGACGTGCCGACGGACGAGCCGGGGGACGTGCCGACGGACGCGCCGACGGACGCGCCGGGGGACGCGCCGACGGACGCGCCGGGGGACGCGCCGACGGACGCGCCGGGAGACGTGCCGCCGGACGTCCCGCGCCCGCTCCCAGCGGTCCCGCCCGGCACCCGTACCCGCACATACCCCTCCCCGTCGGGTGCCGTCTCCACCCGGGCCGCGGCGGCCGGCGCGGGCGCCAGCCGCAGGGCCGACTCGCCGATCCGCAGCAGCGCCCCCGCCGGGAAGCGCACCGCGCGCTCGCCCACGCGGGTGCCGTCCAGGGTGGTGCCGTTGGTGGAGCCGAGGTCGGCCACCGAGACCCGGCCGTCGGCCGCGACGGTCACCGCGCAGTGCGCCCGGGAGACGTCCGGGTCGTCGAGCGCCACGTCGGCGGCGGCGGAGCGGCCGATCTCGATCCGGCCGCCGTGCAACAGGTGCACGCCGCCCGCGTCGGGCCCCGCGACCACATGGAGCTGGGTCGGCGCGTCGGACGACTCGGGATGCGGCTCGGGGTCGCCGGGGGCGCCGAGGAACAGCACCGCGCCGTCGATCAGCGGCGGCTCGCCCAGGGTGCAGCGCTGGGCGTCCAGCCGCCGCTCACCCGCGTACAGCACCACGGCACCGGAACCGGCGCCGTCCCCGCCCGGCAGCGCCGCGGCCAGCGCCTGTGCCACCGTGGCGAGCGCGGTGCCGGCGGGGGCCGTGACCAGCACGTCGCAGCGCGCGGAGCGGCCGGGCACCGTGGGGGAGGACGGGCCCAGCGGGTCTACGACGGTCAGCCGGATCTGCATCGCCGTCAGCGGTCCCTTCTGCGCGGGCGCCCGCGCAGAAGACGGGGACGAAGCCGCCCCGCGGTCCCCCACCACGGATGTCACCACGGACTTCCCCCACCCGCCGCACGCGCACGTCGGCCAGTACTGCACGCATCCTCGCACCTGCCACTGACAACGCGCCCGTACCCCGCTGTCAAATGATCTTGATTGGTCGGCTCTGCCCGCAAAAATGCCTGACCAGTACGGTCCGGATGATCGTTTGAATGCCGCTTGAGATCGGTCACGTCCGGGTCCGGCAACCGCGGGACCGGGTGCCGCGTCTTTCCCTCGAACATGTTCAGGAAGCGGAAGGCGCGCGGCACTACAGTGGTGCGGAACAGCCAGCAAGCAGCAGGGAGCGCATGACGTGCGGCCGGTAGGCAGCAAGTACCTCCTGGAGGAGCCGCTCGGACGCGGTGCCACCGGCACCGTCTGGCGAGCCAGTCAAAGGGAGACCGCGGGCGCCGAGGCGGCCGTGCCCGGACAGCCCGGCGAGACCGTCGCGATCAAGGTCCTCAAGGAGGAGCTGGCGAACGACGCCGACGTCGTGATGCGCTTCCTGCGGGAGCGCTCCGTCCTGCTCCGGCTCACCCACCCCAACATCGTCCGGGTCCGCGACCTGGTCGTCGAGGGCGATCTGCTGGCCCTGGTCATGGACCTGGTCGACGGCCCCGACCTGCACCGCTATCTGCGCGAGAACGGCCCCTTCAGCCCCGTCGCCGCGGCCCTGCTCACCGCCCAGATCGCCGACGCGCTCGCCGCCAGCCACGCCGACGGCGTCGTCCACCGCGACCTGAAACCGGCCAACGTGCTGCTCAAGCAGGACGACGGCCGGCTGCACCCGATGCTGACCGACTTCGGCATCGCCCGCCTCGCCGACTCGCCCGGCCTGACCCGTACCCACGAGTTCGTCGGCACGCCCGCCTACGTCGCGCCGGAGTCCGCCGAGGGCCGCCCGCAGACCTCCGCCGTCGACATCTACGGCGCCGGTATCCTGCTGTACGAGCTGGTCACCGGCCGTCCGCCGTTCTCCGGCGGCTCCGCGCTTGAGGTCCTGCACCAGCACCTGAGCGCCGAGCCGCGCCGCCCCTCCACCGTTCCCGACCCGCTGTGGACGGTCATCGAGCGCTGCCTGCGCAAGAACCCCGACGAACGCCCCAGCGCCGAGAACCTGGCGCGCGGCCTGCGGGTCGTCGCCGAGGGCATCGGGGTGCACGCGAACTCCGCGCAGATCGGCGCGGCCGAGGGGGTCGGCGCGCTCCTCGTACCCGACCCGGCGCCCGCGCCGGTCCCGGGCACGCCCGGCGCCGCCGACCCGACGCAGGTGCTCCCGCACAACCCCGCCGGCGGCTACGACCCCAACGGCGCCTACGACCCCAACGCCGCCACCAGCGTCCTGCCGCACACCGGCGGACCGGCCGGCGCCGCCGACCCCACCGCCGTACTCCCGCACACCGGCGGCCCCGGCGGCGCGGCCGACCCGACCGCCGTCATGCCGCCCGTACCGCCGGGCCAGCCGAGTCAGCCGGGCCAGGGCGGTCCGGACGACCCGCACCCCTGGCAGAACCAGCTGCGCGCCGCCCGCGACCGCAACGAGCAGACGCAGGTGCAGTACCTCGACCCCAACGAGGACCCGCTGCGCCGCCGCCCGCAGCGCCAGGTCGCCCGTCCCCAGCAGGAACCCCGCCGCCCGCAGCCCCCGCAGGGCTACGGCGGTCCGCAGCAGCGACAGCCGCAGCGGTACGCCACCCCCCAGCCGCAGCAGCCCCCGCAGCCCCAGCCGCAGCGGTACACCCCGCCGCCCGCGCCCGAGCCGCAGCGCCCCCGGCGCGAGCCCCGGCAGCGCAGTGCCAACCCGATGCGCATCCCCGGCCTCGGCTGCCTCAAGGGCTGCCTGGTCACGATCGTCGTGCTGTTCGTGGCCGGCTGGCTGATCTGGGAACTGAGCCCGCTCCAGGACTGGATCGGCACCGGCAAGGGGTACTGGGAGCAGCTCAGCGACTGGGTCGGCACCGCCACCGACTGGATCAGCGACCTCGGCTCCGGCTCCGGCACCAACTGACCGGAACGGCGGGTTCGCCGAGTTCGTAGACTTGTCGACATCCAGCGGGTGATTTCCGCCTCGGAGGTGAAGGCCGGCTGCACGGACGCGTAGCTTTACTCGCAACACGCGTCGGTAGGAGCAGTCTTGGCACGGAAGATCGGCAGCCGGTACACCGCCCACCAGATCCTCGGTCGGGGCAGCGCCGGCACGGTGTGGCTGGGCGAGGGCCCCGAGGGACCCGTCGCGATCAAGCTGCTGCGCGAGGACCTCGCGTCCGACCAGGAGCTGGTCGGCCGCTTCGTGCAGGAGCGCACCGCGCTGCTCGGCCTGGAGCACCCGCACGTCGTCTCCGTCCGCGACCTCGTGGTCGACGGCAACGACCTGGCGCTGGTCATGGACCTGGTCCGCGGCACCGACCTGCGCACCCGCCTTGACCGCGAGCGCCGGTTGCCGCCCGAGGCCGCGGTGGCGATCACCGCCGACGTCGCCGACGGACTGGCCGCCGCGCACGCCGCCGGGGTCGTGCACCGCGACGTCAAGCCGGAGAACGTCCTGCTCGACATGCAGGGCCCGCTCGGCCCCGGCGGCTCGCACCGCGCGCTGCTCACCGACTTCGGGGTGGCCAAGCTCATCGACACCCCGCGCCGCACCCGCGCCACGAAGATCATCGGCACTCCGGACTACCTGGCCCCCGAGATCGTCGAGGGACTGCCGCCACGCGCCTCCGTGGACATCTACGCGCTGGCCACCGTGCTGTACGAGCTGCTGGCCGGGTTCACGCCGTTCGGCGGCGGCCACCCCGGCGCCGTACTGCGCCGGCACGTCACCGAGACCGTCGTCCCGCTGCCCGGTATCCCCGACGAGCTGTGGCAACTGCTCGTGCAGTGCCTGGCCAAGGCACCCGCCTCCCGGCTGCGCGCCTCCGAGCTGGGCGCCCGGCTGCGCGAGCTGCTGCCGATGCTGGCCGGCATGCCCCCGCTGGACGTGGACGAGTCCGGCGGCGACCAGCCGGAGGACGCGGACGACACCGACCGGGAGCCGTCCGCCGGGACCGGGACCGGGCGGGACGGCGACGAGGTGCGGCGGCGCGGCGCGGTGCCGCTGGTGCCCGGCGCCAAGCCCGCCGACTCCAACCGGGACACCCACACCTCCATGCGGGTGCCCGCCCCCGACGAGCTGGCCGGCCCGGCCCACGGCACCGCCCGCGCCC